>NZ_JBNDHZ010000060.1:0-27115 GCF_056755355.1 Luteibacter sp. HAY1-4A | reverse complement strand
CATCAAGAACAACGCCCAGTTCCGCGGTACGCCGGTGATCATGCTGTCCTCGAAGGACGGCCTGTTCGACAAGGCGCGCGGCCGCATCGTCGGCGCTGAGCAATACCTCACCAAGCCTTTCACCCGCGACGAACTCCTCGGCGCGATCCACCGGTACGCGAAGGCGAGCTGACCGAACTCCACGCAAGACGACGTCCAGGGGGACGTGTGGCAAACATTCTCATCATCGACGACTCGCCCACCGACGTCCGCGTGTTCACCACGCTGCTCGAGAAGGCGGGTTTTTCCGTTTCCAGCGTCGACAATGCCGAGGCTGGCCTCGACCGCATTCGCGCGAACAAGCCGGACCTGGTGATCATGGACGTGATCATGCCGGGCATGAATGGCTTCCAGGCCACGCGCACACTGAGCCGCGATCCGAACACGGCCGACGTGCCGGTGGTCATGATCACCACCAAGTCCATGGAAACCGACCGCGTGTGGGGCCTGCGCCAGGGTGCGAAGGCGTTCATCACCAAGCCGGTCAACGAGAAGGAGCTGCTCTCGACCATCGCCAGCCTCCTGCCGAACACGACGCATTGAGGACGCCATGAGCGAGAACGCGGCACTCACGCCATTCGAACTGCTCGCCCACTACGAGCGGGCGTGCCTCGCGCATACGGCCGACGCGCCCGAGCGCGTGGAATCGCTGGGCCTGTGGCGCGGCATCGGTTTTCGCGTGGGGCGCCGCGCCTTCGTCAGCGGCATCGAGGAAATCAACGAACTGCTCGCCGTGCCGGCGCTCACCAATGTGCCGGGCACCCAGCCCTGGCTGATGGGCGTGGCCAACGTGCGCGGCAACCTCGTGCCCGCGATCGACCTGGGCCGTTTCCTGTTCGACGAGCGCACGCCGGCGTCGGAGCGCTCCCGTCTGTTGCTGGTGCGCCAGCACGGCGGCACCGTGGGACTGCTGGTGGACGAGGTGTTCGGCCAGCGTACGATGGACGATGCCCAGCGCGATTCGGGCGAGGAAGAACACGATCCGCGGCTGGCGCGGTTCGTCGCGCAGAACGTCCAGATCGGCGAGCAGACGTTCGGACTTTTCAGCATGAGCCGTCTGGTTCGTGCGCCGGATTTCCGGCAGGCGGCGCTTTAAGCGTCTCCATAGGGGGAGGGGACGGCCGGGTGGCCGCCCCTTACAGGATGGGCGGAGCCGGCTAGAGCGGTTCCGCAATGGGAACGGAGGGGCGGTCCTCGGACCGCTTCGTCATGCCGGTGGCCATCGAGGCCCCGGCGGCTAGCTTTGCCAGGTTTGGGTGAGGTGGATATGAGCACGACAGCAGGCGGCGCAGGCCGGGAACGTGGCTACACGATCGTCATCGTGTTCCTGCTCCTGGCGATCGGTTTGGCGTCGGTCGACTTCTGGTGGCTGAACAACAAGAACGGCGAGGATCGCGAAGCCATCGCGCTGACGACCCAGGTGCAGGTGCTGTCGCAGCAGACCGCGAAGTACGCCCTGGAAGCGTCGGACGGCAACCGCGACTCCTTCCGCGAACTGGCCGCCACGAGGAACACGATCGATTCGGCCGTGCAGCGCCTGGTGAAGGGCGACGACAAGACCGGCATGCCGGCCTACGCGGACGAGAACAGGACGCAGGCGGGCCGTGCCATCGGCGCGCTGTCCAATGCATGGCACCAGCTGGACGCGGACATCGGCAAGATCCTTTCCAACAAGGACCTCGTGCTTTCCTCGGGCGAGCGCGCCGACCTCTTCGCCAAGCAGATGCCTCTGTTGAACGCCCGCACCGACGAGGTGCTGAACATCGTCCAGCAGAAGAATGCCTCGGTGGAGCAGACCTTCACGCTGGCCCGCTGGATGCTCATGGCCGACCGCATGATCCGCCGCGTGCAGGAGATCCTGCAGGGCGGCGACGGCGCGCAGTCGGCGGCCGACGGCCTGTCCCGCGACGCGCAGCTGTACGGCGCGGTGCTGAAGGGCCTGATCGACGGCAACCCGGATGGCGGCGTGCGTGCCATCGGCGACGGCAATGCCCGCAAGATCCTCGAAGGCATGCAGACCTCGTGGGCCGACCTGGTGGATCCGGTGAACCAGCTGGTTACCGCGTCGCCCAACCTGCAGGACGTGAAGCGCGCAGGCAACCAGGCGTCGCTCGACTCGCAGACGGTGCTGCTCCGCGCGAACGAGTCCGCCGACCAGATCGCCAAGCTGCCGCTCACCCGCCTGTTCCCGAACGTGTGGTGGGGCCTGCTGGGCGCCATCGGCGCGGTGCTCTTCGCGCTGCTGCTGGTCTACAACCTCGTGCGCGACCAGCGTCGCCGCTTCGAGACCACGTCGGAACTGAACCAGCGTAACCAGACCGCGATCATGCGGCTGCTGGACGAGATGGGCACGCTCGCCGAAGGCGACCTCACCATCAAGGCCACGGTGACCGAGGACATCACGGGCGCCATCGCGGACGCCATGAACTCCGCCGTGGACGAGATGCGCAACCTCGTGACCACGATCAACGAGACCGCGGTGCGCGTCTCCGCGGCGGCGCAGGAAACGCAGGCCACCGCCATGCACCTCGCCGACGCGGCGGAACAGCAGGCGCAGCAGATTACCTCGGCCACCTCAGCGATCAACCAGATCGCCACCTCGATGGACACGGTGTCGAAGGATTCCGCGGAATCGGCGGACGTGGCGCAGCGCTCGGTGCAGATCGCCTCGCGCGGCGCGGAAGTGGTGCGCGAAACCATCCAGGGCATGGACTCGATCCGCGACCAGATCCAGGAAACGTCGAAGCGCATCAAGCGCCTGGGCGAGTCGTCGCAGGAAATCGGCTCCATCGTGGAACTCATCAACGACATCGCCGAGCAGACGAACATCCTCGCGTTGAACGCCGCGATCCAGGCGGCCTCGGCGGGTGAAGCCGGCCGCGGCTTCGCGGTGGTGGCGGACGAAGTGCAGCGCCTGGCCGAACGCTCGGCCAGCGCCACGAAGCGAATCGAAACGCTCGTGCAGACGATTCAGTCCGATACGAACGAGGCGGTGAGCTCGATGGAACAGACCACCGCGGAAGTGGTGGCCGGTGCGCGCCTGGCGGAAGACGCCGGTACCGCGCTGGGCGATATCGAGCGCGTGTCGAACGACCTCTCGGCGCTGATTCAGAACATCTCGGCCGCTGCCCGCCAGCAGTCCGCGGCGGCCACCGATACCTCGGCCACCATGAACGTCATCCAGGAGATCACCTCGCAGACGTCGCTCGGCGCGAGCCAGACGGCCGAGTCGATCGGAAACCTCGCCCAGCTCGCGAACGACTTGCGCCTGTCCGTCGCGAACTTCAAGCTGCCGGGCTAACGCAGTGAGACTTCAAGACCATACCGATTTCACCACGCTGCACTGGGTCAAGGCCGAGCTCGACGACGCCTTGTCCAAGGCACGTCAGGCCCTCGAGTCCTACGTCGAGGACTCGCGCGACGCCTACGTCATGCACACTTGCGCCGCGGACCTGCACCAGGTCCACGGCACGTTGCGTATGGTCGAGCTCTACGGCGCCGCGATGGTCGTCGGCGAGATGGAACAGCTGGTCGCCGCCCTGATCGACGACCGTGTCGCCCAGCGCGACGACGCGTATGCCGCGCTCATGCGCGGCATGATGCAGATGCCGGATTACCTCGAGCGCCTGCAAAGCGGCCATCGCGACGTGCCGATCGTACTGCTGCCGTTGTTGAACGATCTGCGCGCGAGCCGGGGCGAGCAATCGCTGCACGAGTCCGCGCTGTTCACACCGAACCTCGACACCATGCTGCCGGCGACCGCTCCGGGCGCCAGCGATCCCGCCGCGGCCGAAGCTCAACGCGGCGAACTCGCCGAGTTGCGCGTGCGTTTCCAGCAGCAGTTGCTGGCGTGGTTCCGCGGGCAGGGCAACGAGCGCCAGCTGCTTGGCATGCGCGCCACCCTCGACAGCATCGCGGCGCGTTGCTACACCATCGCGGGCCGCCGCCTGTGGTGGATCGCTGCCGGCGTACTCGAAGGCCTCGAGCGCGGCGTGCTGCGTGCGCACGAGAAAGATGTGCGCCAGCTGATCGGCCGCGTGGACCGTTCCATCCGCGAACTGGTCGAAGGCGGTGAGGAAGCCCTGCTGGGCGGTGACGCCGACGAACTTGCGCGCAAGCTGCTTTATTACGTGGCCCAGGCCAAGCCGGGCAGCGATCGTATCGAGGAACTGCGCCAGACATATCGCCTCGAGGGCCTGCTGCCGCAGGCGTCCGAGGTGGAACATGCCCGCGGCTCGATGTCCGGTCACAACCGGGCGCTGCTCGACACCGTATCGGCGGCCATCAAGGACGACCTGCTGCGGGTGAAGGAAGCGCTCGACCTGTTCCTGCGCCGGCCCGACGGCGACCCGGCCCAGCTCGGCCAGCAGACCGACGTGCTCGACCGCGTGGGTGACACGCTCGGCATGCTCGCCCTGGGCGTGCCGCGCCGCGTCGTCGGCGAACAGCGCCGCATCCTCGGCGAGATCGCCACCGGTGCGCGCGAGCCGGACGAAGAATCCCTGCTCGACGTGGCGGGCGCGCTGCTTTACGTGGAAGCGTCGCTGGACGATCACATCGAACGGCTCGGTGCCGACGGCGATAGCCCGGCACCCGGCGACCTCGGTCCGTCGCCGCTGCCGCGCAGCGAGGCGCGCCACATCCTTTCCACGCTGATGCGCGAGGCCACGGCCAACACCGCGAAGGTAAAGGACGCGATCGTCGGTTTCGTCGAATCGTCGTGGAACCACGACCAGCTGGCCGGCGCGCCGGAACAGATGGCCGAGATCGGCGGCGCCATGCGCATGCTCGGCGCGAGCCGTCCGGCGGAACTCGCCGACGGCATCGGCCTCTTCATCCACCGCGAACTGCTCGGCGATCGCCGGGTGCCGAACGGTACGCAGATGGATCGGCTGGCCGACGCGCTGGCCGCGCTGGAGTATTACCTCGAAGCCGCGCGCGAACATCGCGGCGGCCTGGAACACATTCTCGACGTCACCCAGCAGAGCCTGGCCGAACTCGGTTACTGGCCCGTGCCCGTGGACCAGGAAGAAGGCGGCGAAGCCCTCGGCGATGCCGCCATCGAAGACATCGAAGCGGCCGCGATCGAACACATCGCCGTGCCTGCCACGAGCGCCGATCCGGACGAGACGGTCGCGAGTTTCGCCGACAGCTTCGATCTGGTGGACGAACCGCCGGCCGAAGTCGAAAGCGTGCCTGAAACACCCGTCGCCGCCGCCGACGAAGCGCGCACCGCACCGGCGGGCGAGGAAGACTGGGTCGAGATCGAGGAGGAGGTCGAGCAGGAAGTCGGTGGCCTCGGCATGGCCGAGTTCGCGGGATTCCAGATCACCGTGGATGGCATCGACGACGAAATCCGCGAGATCTTCCTCGAAGAAACCGAGGAAGAGATCGGCAACCTGCGCACCGCGCTGGGCCATTGGCTGGCCGAGCCGGAACGCAGCGACGCCCTGGTGCCTATCCGCCGCTCCTTCCATACGTTGAAGGGTTCCGGACGCCTAGTGGGTGCGCGCCTGCTGGGCGAGTTCTCCTGGAAAGTGGAGAACATGCTCAACCGCGTGCTCGACGGCACGATCGCTCCGCATGAAGGCGCGCAGGCCCTGGTCCGCCACGCCGTGGACGCGCTGCCGCAGCTCAAGGCCGCGCTCGAAGGCGATGCCACGCCGGCCGCGCCGATCGCGGCGATCATGGAAACCGCCGACCGGCTGGCGATGGGCGACATGGCCTTCGTCGAAGACGTGGCGCGCCATTCCATCCATCGCGTGCGCAGCAAGGTGAAGCGCCGCGTTCCGCGCGACACCATCGCGGCCGTGCCCGTCGCGGGCTTCGCGGCCTATGGCCAGCCGCCGGCGGAAGCGCCGGTGGAAGCCGCGCCAGTGGACGCGGTGCCCGAGGAAACCGTCGCTCCGGTCGAGAACGTGGCCGAGGTGGAGTCGTTCTATGTCGCGCCGCCGTTGCCCCCCGTGGACGCGGTGCTGCTCGACATCCTGCGTGCCGAGGTGGCCCAGTACCTCACCGTGATCCGGGCGAACCTCGCGCGGGCCGGCGAGGGCGAGCTGCCGGTGGACGATGCGCTGCTGCGCGCCGTCCATACCCTGCACGGCGCGATCGGCATGGTCGACATTCCGGTGCTGATCCAGGTGCTCGCGCCGCTGGAAGGCCTGATCAAGCGCGTGCGCGCCAGTGGCGAGCCGCTGCGGCAGGAAGGCGTGCAGGCACTGACGGATGCAGCCGACCTGGTCGACCACGTCATGGACCAGTTCGACGCCCCCGATCCGCGCGTGCCGGATGTGTCCGGACTCGCCGCGCGCATCGTCGCCCTCCGCGACGAGCAGCCGGAAGCCACGGTCGCACACATCCTGTACGAGCCCGATCCGCTGCCGCTCGACGATGAGCTTTCGCTCGACGCGCTGGACGACACGGTGGGCGACACCGTGGGCCAGCCGGACACGGTGCCCGAAGACATCGAGGCGTACCTCCCCGAGCAGGCGCTGGAACCGAGCGTTCCGTCGCTGGACGAACAGCTGCTGGCCGACGAACTTGCGGAGGAAGGCGAGCTACCGGACCTGGAGCAGGTACCGCTGGAGCCCGTCGCGGCGAACGACGCCTTCGCCGCGGAACTCATGGCGTCGCTCGAAGACTTCGACATCGAGAAGGTCGACGTCGAAAAGCCGGAAGGCGAGGTCCGTCCCATCGTGGCCTACGACGCCGAAGAGGACGCCGCATGGCGTGCGCTCCTCGGCGAGATCGAGGATGCCGCACCGCCTGCAACCGCCGAGCACGAGCCGCTGCCGCAGCCGATGTCGCACGACGGCGACGTGCTGAACGTCGACGACGGCTTGGTGGAATTCATCGCGGACGAGCCGGTGGTCGCGCAGGACGACGCTTCCGACGATCTGCCAGCCACGTCCGAACTCTCCAGGGAAATCGAAGAGTTCATGGCGGAGGAATCGGCCGAGGCAGATGCTGAGCCCGCATTCGAAGAGCCCACCGTCGAACAGCCGGTTCACATCGAAGACCAGTCGCACGAGCCGCTGGCCCCGCCGGTGCATACGCCTGTCGAAGACGTGGCTCCCGCACTGGTGCCCGAACTCTCGCCCTACGCCGATATCGATCCCGACCTCCTCGAAGTATTCGTCGAGGAAGGCCGCGAGATCCTCGACCACGCGGACGCCGCGCTGGCCTCGTGGCGAGTGGAGCCCGAGCAGCCGGAGCATGTCGCCGCCCTCCAGCGCGACCTGCACACGCTGAAGGGCAGTGCGCGCATGGCTGGCATCGCGGCCGTGGGCGATCTTTCGCATGCGATGGAGGCGCTGCTCGACGCGGTGGCCGGTGGCCAGCGCGAGAGCGACCGGCCGGCCATCGAAGCGATGGAAGCGGGTTTCGACCGCCTGCACGGCATGATCCAGTCCATCGCCGTGGGCAAGTCGATCGCGCTGACCGATGCGGACATCGAGCCGTTCGCGCGCCTGGCAGGTTCGCCGATCGGCCCGGATACGCTCACCGCCGAGGCCTACCGCGAAGAGCGCGAGGCCGAGATCATCGAGCACGCTCCCGTGTTCGAACCGATGCCCGAGCCCGAATCGCCGCCGGAGCCCGTCTTCGAGCGCGAGCTTCCCGCGCTGCTGCCGGAGTTCGAGGAAGAGGAACTCCAGCGTGCGTCGCAGGAGCAGATCCGCGTTCGCGCGGACATGCTCGACACACTGGTGAACCATGCCGGCGAGGTCTCGATCTACCGCTCGCGCCTGGAACAGCAGACGGCCAGCTTCCGTGCCGCGCTGACCGAGCACGAGCAGACGGTCAGCCGCCTGCGCAGCCAGCTGCGCATGCTGGAAATCGAAACCGAGGCGCAGATCATCGCGCGTTACCACCAGGAGCATCGCGACACCGGCCTGTCGAACTTCGACCCGCTGGAACTCGACCGCTTCTCGCAGCTGCAGCAGTACTCGCGAGCGTTGGCCGAGTCGGTGTCCGACCTTGTGTCGCTGCAGACCATCCTGGACGAGCTGACCCGACAGTCCGAGAACCTGCTGTTGCAACAGCAGCGCGTGAACGCGGAACTGCAGGAAGGCCTCATGCAGACGCGCATGTTGCCGTTCGACGCCATGGTGCCGAACCTGCGCCGCACGCTGCGCCAGGCCGCGTCCGACGTGGGCAAGCGCGCGCAGCTCGTGGTGGAAGGCGCCAACGGCGAAATGGACCGCAACATGCTCGACCGCATCAAGGCGCCGTTCGAGCACATGCTGCGCAACGCCGTCGCGCACGGTATCGAGCCGCCGGAAGTTCGCGAGGAAGCAGGCAAGAATCCGGAAGGCACGGTGCGCATCCAGGTAGCCCGCGAAGCCACGGAGATCGTGGTGCGGCTGTCCGACGACGGTGCCGGCATGGATCGCGACGCGATCCGCGCAAAGGCCATCGAACGCGGCCTGTTGCGTCCGGACGCCCGCGTGTCCGACGACCAGATCTTCCAGCTCACCCAGGTGCCGGGCTTCTCCACCGCCGAAAAGATCACCCAGGTGGCGGGGCGCGGCGTGGGCATGGACGTGGTGGCCAACGAGATCAAGCAGCTCGGCGGCACGCTCGGCATCGAGTCGGAGAAGGGCCGCGGCACCACCTTCGTGATGCGCCTGCCGTTCACCCTCGCGGTGACCCAGGCACTGATCGTGCGGATCGGCGAAACGAACTTCGCCATTCCGATGACGTCGGTGCACGGCGTGGCTCGCATGGCCCCGAACGAACTCGCCCATCGCATGGCCGATGCCGATCCCGCGTTCGATTACCTCGGCGAGGAGTACGGCATCCACGACCTGCCGCAGCTGCTCGGCGTGCACGTGGTGTCGTCGCCGGACGAAGGCGACATCCCGCTGCTGCTGGCACGCTCGGGCGACCTGCGTGCCGCGATCCGCGTCGATGCCGTGCTGGGCTCTCGCGAAATCGTGGTCAAGCCGGTCGGCCCGCAGGTCAGTTCGGTACCGGGCATCCTCGGTGCGACGATCATGGGCGACGGCTCCGTGCTCATGATTCTCGATCTCGCACCGCTGGTTCGCCATGGCGTGGCCCGCCGCGCCTTCGAGGCCGAGGCCTTGCTGCCGCATGCCCCGCGCGCGCAGGACGAAGTTCGCGTGAAGCCGCTGGTGATGGTGGTCGACGACTCCATCACCATGCGCAAGGTCACCGGCCGCGTGCTGGAACGTCACGAGTTCGAGGTGATGACGGCGAAGGACGGCATCGACGCGCTGGAGAAACTCAACGAGCGCGTGCCCGACCTGATGCTGCTCGATATCGAGATGCCGCGCATGGACGGCTACGAGCTGGCGACGCAGATGAAGGCCGACGAGCGGCTGGCCGGTGTGCCGATCATCATGATCACGTCGCGTACCGGCGACAAGCATCGCCAGCGCGCGTTCGACATCGGCGTGGACCGCTACATCGGCAAGCCGTACCAGGAGAACGACCTCATCGTGCAGATCAACGACGTGCTCGGAGTCCACCATGGCTGATCGCGAGGCGACGGTCGCGCTGCTGTTCGACGACGCCAGCCTTTCCGCGCACCTGCGGGAGGCACTCGTCGCCCAGGGCGCGCGGATCGTCTACGAGTCGGACCTGCGTTCGTTCGCTCCGGCCGAACTCGTCGGGTCGTCGGCGGACGTCGTCGTCGTCGACCTGGACAACCCCGGCGACGACGATCTGGATCGCCTCTACGACACGGTGGAAGGCGGACATCCGCGCCTCGTATTCAACGATGCCGATGCAAGCCGGAAACTCGAAGGCTGGGACCGCGCGCGTTGGGCGCGGCACCTCGCGGCGAAGCTGGTCGGCGAAATGGCGCTCGATCCGCCGCGGCCGGAAGACGCGCGTGCCATCGAGCCGCGGGTCGCCGCGCTGGCGGGCGTTGCTACGCCGGCTGAAGAGCGCTTCGAAGAGCCGCTGGTCGACGATCTTGCGATCACGGGCAGCCATGGGTATCCCGAGACGCCGATGCCGGTTTCCGAGGCTGCGGCGTTCGACGAGGCGCCGGCCATGGCGGACGACGTGGCCGATGCATTGAGCTTTTCGACTCCGCTTTCCGAAGAAGGCGGGGAAGGCGAGGGCGTGACGTCGTCGGAACTGGCCGCGGAACTCGAAGCGCTGCTGGCCGATTCCGGTCCGCTCGTGGAGGACGATCTCGAATCGTTGCCTTCCGCCCCGCTGGAACTGACCGAGTTTGCTTCGCTGGATATGTCGGGGTTCGAAGTGGTGGAGGACATCGCCGCTCACGAAGCGCAGCCGGATCCGGCGAACCGTGCGGGCAGCCTGAGTCTGGCGTCGCTGGACGACGAGCCTGCGACCGACGCGCCGGAAACAGTGCATTCCGTTCAAATCGAGTCGCGAGCCACGGAATACGTACCGCCGCCGGTCCCGGAATGGGACCTCGTGGATCACGATGCCGTTGTGGTCGAACCCGTGCCGCGCCCCGCGCCCGCCGAGTTCGGTATCGAAACGATCAGCGCCGCGGAGTACCTCGCGCAGGACGTCGTTGACGACGGGTCGCATGGATTGGAAGCGGGCTTCACGCTGGAGCTGGTGTCGATGGAGGAAGCCGTCGCCCCACGTACCGACGGCGAATTCGCGCACGAGATGTTCCTCGAGGCGGCACCTCGCGCGGTGCGCCGTGTGATCGCCTTGGGTGGCTCGCAGGAGAGCGAAGCTTCGATCGCGGCGTTCCTTGCCGCGCTGCCGGCGCGTGTTCCGGGTGTACTGCTTGTGGTCGCCCATCACGACGACGCGCAAGGTCTTGCCGCGCGCCTCGGCGCGCGCGTAGCGGCCGACGGCGGCCATGCAGGCCACGGCGATCGGTTGGTGGTACCGCGAGGCTCGCACGTGCAGATCCGCCGCGATGGCAGCGTTGCAGTGCGTGACGACGGCAGCGCCGCGAATACGGCCGGACCGTCCATCGACGGCGTGCTGAGCACGCTTGCCGGCGGCTTCGGTGCCGATGCGCTTGCCATCGTTTTTGCCGGCCGCGGCAACGATGCGATCGCGGGGGCGCAGGCGGTGTACGACGCGGGCGGCCGCGTGTGGGTCGAAGCGGTGCCGCCGGAAGCGGAAGCGGGACACATGGTGGCCGGCATCCGCGAGGAGCGGGTGGCCGACTATGCCGGCGACGTGAGCGCGCTGGCCCGGAAACTGATCGAGGAATTCCCATGAGCGAGCCGTTACCGCGCGAAATCCGCTGCGTCCTGATTCCGAGCGGTGGCGTTCGTCTCCTGCTGCCGAACGCGGCTGTCGCGGAAGTGATCACGCTGGCGGGCGCGGAGCCCGTGGCCGATGCGCCGGAATGGCTCCTGGGCCGCATCGCATGGCGCGGCTGGAGCATTCCTCTGCTGAGCTTCGACCATGTAGCGAGCTTTCCCGAAGACGCGCCGCCGCAGACCGCGCGTGTCGCCGTGTTGAAGGCGGTGGGCCAGCATCCGTCCATGCCTTACCTCGCCGTGCTCACCCACGGCTTCCCGCGCTTGACCACGCTGAATGCGGAACTCCTGCTTCCGACCCACGACGGAAACGACCTGCCGTTCGGCGTCCGCGCCCGCGTACTGGTGCGCGACGACACGGCGGTAATCCCGGATCTGGAACAGCTGGAAGGCACGCTGATCGAGATGCTGGCAGCGGCCTGAAGCTCGGCGCCGTCGCCCCTGCGAAGGCAGGGGCCCAACGCCTTTGCGCCGCACGATGTCCAGTCCCGAACCGCGGAGACGGGCGGAGGCTTGACTCGCAAACGAGAATCATTATCATCAACTCCGCACCCTAATCCCGCGGAGTCCAGACCATGCTGCTTCGAACGCTCCCCCTGACCGACAATGGCGGCCGTGACAAGGTCGTGTCGCTTCGTGCTGCTCCGGCTGCGGCCCGCCGCGTGGAAAGCAAGAACCTGCTGGACGGTTCGCGAGAACTCGTCATCGAGCACCAGGGCAGCGAATACCACCTGCGGCTCACGCGGAACGACAAGCTCATCCTGACGAAGTAAGCGTCACGTTTCTCCCCCGACGCCAAGCCACGCGGGTCTCCCCAGGCCGCCCAGCCAGGCATCCTTCGATCGCCTACGTCCAGGGACACACCATGTTCGGCTGGCTCGCCACCTTCGGCGTGCAATCGCGCGCCCGCTCATCCGTCACCACGCGCTGGCTGGCCCTTTCGCCGCGTGCGTTGTTCGAGGGCCTGGGCCAGTTGGGTGGCGTGCTTTATCTCGCGCCGCGCCATGCCGCCGCTCCCGTTGCCGGCGAATCGCCGGGCTGCCTTGTCGAATGCGCCGAACTCGCGCCGCTGCTCGGCACACGGTACGTCGGCGTCACCTGCGCGGTGACGGCGGAAGGGCCGCGCGAATGGATCGACTGTGTAAGCGGGGAGGGCGGTACCGTCGGCCGCATCTACCTCCTGCCCGACACCGACTACCTCGCGTGGGACGGCCTCTTCGCCGATGCGTTGCCTGCGCTCCCGCCGTCCCGCCGCGCGCCCGATCGCGACTGGCTGCGCGCATCCCGTGCCCGCGTGCTCTGCTTCACGCGCCGCCGGTTGCCCGGATTCACCGTGCTTGGCATGCGTGACGCCCCGATTTCCTCGTTGGGTCACGGCGTCGCCCGCGACATCGCAATCTCAGAATCTGTGCCTGCCTTCGGGTGATGTGGAAGCCGGCTACGCCGGCGATCCCCGCGGCAGCGGGCAGATTGCCGCGAGTAAGCATCGCTGCTGAAGCACCTCGCACAAGAAAGCCCCGGACAGGTGTCCGCCTTATCGGCCTGTCCGGACACTTTGTCCGCGGACACATGGCTGGGCGGCCGAGCGTGAGGGTAACCGACTGATCTGATGAGATTTCCGAGCTTGGCACGACGCTTGCTGCTTATCCACGCAAGCAAGCCAGGGAATCCACCATGATCCGTGACACCTCCGCCCAGGACCGCCTTGTCGAGGTCCGTCCGAACCGCAAGCGCAAGTTCCTCCTCATCGGGGGAGGGGTTGCGGCGGTCGTGCTCATCGCTCTTGCCGCGCCCCGCATCGGCACGATGTTCTCCGCGGACACCTCGGTCAGCGCCTCCCGTCTCAGCTTCGGCACCGTGACGCGCGGTCCGTTCGTGCGGGACATCGCCGCGGAGGGCAAGGTGGTCGCGGCCGTCAGCCCGACCATGTACGCAGCTTCGGCAGGCGCGGTCGTGCTGAAGGTGCACGCGGGCGATGTGGTGAAGAAGGGGCAGGTGCTCGCCGTGATCACGAGTCCGGAGCTGACCAGCAAGCTGGCCCAGGAGAAGTCGGCCGCCGATGGGATGGAAGTGGATTACCTGCGGGCGCAGATCGACGCGAAGAAGAAGCGCTCGGAGCTGCAAAAGGCTTTCGACAACGCGACGATCGACCAGACGGCGGCCGAGCGCGACCTGAGTCGCTACGAGAGCGCCTACGGCAAGGGCGCGGTACCGCAATCGGACGTCGATAAGGCGAAGTCCACGCTGGACAAGGCGCAGATCACCGCCAAGCACGCCAAGACCGATCTTTCCATGGACAACGACAGCCTGACCTTCGACGTGCAGGCGAAGAAGCTTGCGCACGATCGCCAGGTGTACCTGGTGCAGGACCTGGAGCGCCAGGTCGAGGACCTAAACGTGAAGTCGCCGGTCGACGGCCAGGTGGGCCAACTTTTCATCGCCGAACGCGCGACGGTGGCGAAGGACGCGCAATTGCTCAGCGTCATCGACCTGTCCGCGCTGGAAGTGGAGATGAAGGTGCCGGAAAGCTTCGCGCGCGATCTTGCCATCGGCATGCCGGGCGAGATAAGCGGCAACGGCAAGACCTGGAACGGCAAGGTGAGCGCGGTCTCGCCCGAAGTCGTGAACGGCGAGGTTGCCGCCCGCCTGCGTTTCGACGGCGAAACGCCGAAGCAGCTGCGCCAGAGCCAGCGCCTGTCCGTGCGCATCCTGCTCGACAAGCGCGACAACGTACTTACGGTGCAGCGTGGCTCCTTCGTGGACGAAAGTGCCGGACGCTATGCCTTCGTGGTGAATGACGGCATGGCCGATCGCCGCGATATCCGTGTCGGTGCGAGCAGCATCGACAAGGTCGAAATCCTGGATGGCCTGAAGGAAGGCGACAAGATCGTCATCTCCGGTGCCGACACCTTCGGCGACGCGAAACACGTCGCCATCAGCCGCTGACAGAGGGAAACACCATGCTCAAGATGACCCATCTCGCCAAGGTCTACCGCACGGAAGTCGTCGAGACCTACGCCCTGCGCGACTTCAACATCGACGTGAAGGAAGGCGAGTTCGTCGCCGTGACCGGTCCCTCGGGTTCGGGCAAGACCACCTTCCTCACCATTGCCGGCCTGCTCGAAACCTTCACCGGCGGTCACTACCACCTGGACGGCGTGGAAGTGAGCCAGCTGGACGACAACGCCCGCTCTCGCATCCGTAACGAGAAGATCGGCTTCATCTTCCAGGCCTTCAACCTGATTCCCGACCTCAACGTGTTCGACAACGTGGAAGTGCCGCTGCGCTACCGCGGCATGAAGGCGGCGGAGCGGAAGCAGCGGATCATGGATGCGCTGGAGCGCGTGGGCCTGGCCTCGCGCGCCAAGCACTATCCGGCGGAGCTCTCCGGTGGCCAGCAGCAGCGCGTGGCCATTGCCCGTGCGCTGGCAGGTTCGCCTCGCCTGCTCCTCGCCGACGAACCCACTGGCAACCTCGACACGCAGATGGCTCGCGGCGTCATGGAACTGCTGGAGGAGATCCATCGCGAAGGTGCCACCATCGTCATGGTCACCCACGACCCCGAGCTGGCGGCGCGCGCACAGCGCAATGTCCACGTGATCGACGGCCAGGTGGTGGATCTCGCGGAAGAGCCGCGCTTCCACGCGCACGCCCATACCGCGCATTCCTGATCGACGCCGTTCCACCCTCGGGGGCTTCCATGTTCAGCTACTACCTGCAACTCGGCCTGCGCAGCCTGCGCCGCAATCCGATGCTCACCGCGCTGATGGTGATGGCCATCGGATTCGGCGTGGCCGCCTCGATGACCACCTACTCGGTGTTCCGCGCCACGTCGCGCGACCCGATCCCGCAGAAGTCCGACGTGCTGTACAACGTGCAGATCGACAACTGGGGACCGGAGAACATCCAGGAAGGCGAGCCGCCGCCCGCGCTGAGTTACCCGGATGCGACGGCACTGTTGCGCGCGCACAAGGCGAAGCGGCAGGCGGTCACGTACCCGATCGGCGTGTCGGTCATTCCCGAGGATCCTTCGCGTTTGCCGATGCGCCAGGGCGCATATGCCACGGGTGCGGACTTCTTCCCGATGTTCGACGTGCCTTTCCTGCAGGGCCGGGCATGGAGCCTCGACGACGATGAGAAGCATGCCGACGTAGTCGTGATCAACAAGACGCTCAACGACAAGCTGTTCAATGGCGGGCCCAGCGTGGGTAAGCAACTGAACCTCGACGGCCATCTATTCCAGATAGTCGGCGTCATCAAGGATTGGGCACCGCAGCCGGTGTTCTTCGACGTGCCCAATACCTCCGGATTCGACGACGGCGCATCGGTATACGTGCCGTTCAACCGGGCCGTGGACCTGAAACTGCCGAACAACGGCAACAATAACTGCGTGAAGGGCCCGCCAGAGGGGTGGGAGAATTATCTGCGCTCGGAATGCATCTGGCTGTCGCTCTGGGCGGAACTGCCCAGCAAATCCGAGGCGCAGTCGTATCGCGAATACCTCACCGGCTACGCGGCGGAAATGCAACGGTCGGGCCGTTTCAGCTGGCCGCCCAACATCCGCCTGCGCAACGTCATGGATTGGCTGTCGGTGCAAAAGGTCGTGCCTCGCGAGTCGCAGGTGTCGCTGCTGGTGTCGCTCGGCTTCCTGATTATTTGCCTCGTGAACACCATCGGCCTGTTGCTGGCGAAGTTCATGCGTCGCGCACCCGAGATCGGCGTACGCCGCGCGCTGGGTGCTTCACGCCGCGACATCTACGCGCAATTCCTCATCGAGGCGGGAACGGTGGGAATCGCCGGCGGTGTACTGGGACTGCTGCTGACCGGTCTGGGCGTGCTGGGCGTGGGGCTCGTGTTCCCCGAGGAAATCGCGCGGCTCGCCACGCTGGATCCGGCATTGATGCTGCTCACCCTCGTGGTGGCGATCACCGCCTCGGTCTTGGCCGCATTCTATCCCACGTGGCGCGCCGCACAGGTGCAGCCGGCGTGGCAGCTGAAATCGAACTGAGGGTAGCGCCATGCAAATCAGACCCATCCTGGCAGCGCTCCGCCGGCACAAGGCGGGAACCATCCTCATCGCCTTGCAGATCGCACTGACCCTGGCCATCGTCTGCAACGCCCTGTTCATCGTGCACGAACGTGTCGAGCGGGTGCGCCGCACAACCGGCATGAACGAAGCCAATGTCATTGCCGTCCAGAACCTGTACGTCGGCTCACCCGCCACCTACCTGCCGCTGATGAAGACCGACCTGCAGGCGCTTCGCTCCATGCCGGGCGTGGAAGATGCCTACGTGACCAACGCGTATCCTCTGCGCCGGGGCGGTTGGTCGACGACGGCTCGCCGGACCCCCGACGGCGAAAAGGACGGCTCACAGAGCGCGCTCTACTTTGGCGACGAGCATACCCTCGCCACGCTCGGAGTGAAGTTGATCGCCGGACGCAATTTCACGCCCGGCGAGATCATTTCGTTCAATCGCGACCAACGGCCCTCGCCGCCTCAGGTCATCGTGACAAAGGCCCTTGCGGACAAGTTGTTCCCGGATGGGCACGCACTCGGCAAAACCATTTATTACGTCAAGGGACGCCCCTCCACGATCATCGGCATCGTCGAGAAGCTCACCGTGCCCTGGATCGACGCCGACTTCATCGACAACGTGACGATCATGCCTTTCCTGTTCGACAGCAGCTACCAGCACTTCATTCTGCGCACCAAGCCTGGCCAGCAGGACGCCGTGTTCAAATCAGTTGCCAACACGCTCTACGGACAGAACCGCATGCGCGTGCTGCCGGAGAAGCAGGGCGTGCGCACCTTCGAGATGGTTCGCGCTGCTGCCTATGAGGCCGATCGCGGCATGGCCGTGCTCATGAGTATCGTCTGCGGTGTGTTGCTCGCGATCACGGCGGCCGGCATCGTGGGCCTGTCGAGCTTCTGGGTCGGGCAGCGGCGCAAGCAGATCGGCGTGCGGCGTGCGCTCGGCGCCCGCAAAAGCGACATCCTCAGCTACTTCATGACCGAGAATTTCCTGATCGCCCTGGCAGGCGTGGTGGTGGGCGTGGTGCTGGCACTGGGCATGAACCAATGGATGCTCACCCAGTTCGAGATGCAGCGCCTTTCCTTCACGTACGTGCTCGTCGGCGTGGTGGTGCTGCTCGGGTTGGGCCAGGCTGCCGTATTCGCTCCCGCGCTACGGGCCTCGAGAGTGTCACCCGTGGAAGCGACCCGCAGCGTCTGACGGCGGTCCATCGAGGAGTTTGGATGTTCGGGTATTACGTAGAACTCGCCGTACGCAGCCTGCGGCGAAGCAAGGCACTCACGGCGCTCATGATCCTCGCCGTGGCGCTGGGCATCGGCGCGAGCATCACCACGCTCACGGTGTTGCACGTGTTGTCGGGAGATCCGCTACCCGGACGCAGCGGATCGGTGTTCATGCCGCAGATGGATCCGCGCGACAAGGAGCGTGACGACCACCCGGACGAACTGCCGACGCAGGTGACGTGGACGGACGGCATGAACCTTCTCCACGCCGCGCGTGCCCGGCACCAGGCGTTGATGGCCGCCGGCGCCACGCCGGTGCAGTCCGACGATGTCGCCATCGATCCGTTCATCGTGCCGGCCCGGTATACCACGGCCGATTTCTTTCCGATGTTCGGCGTGCCATTCCGTTATGGCCAGGGGTGGAGTGCCGTCGAGGACGAGGCGCGTGCACGCGTCGCCGTCATCGGCGCCGACCTCAATGAGCGCCTGTTTCACGGAGAGAACAGCGTGGGACGGACGTTGCACGTCGACGGTGCGGATCTGCGCATCGTCGGCGTCCTGAATCCGTGGCGCGCGGTGCCGCATTTCTACGACCTGAATTCGGGCGACTACAGTGCGGGCGAAGAGGTCTTCGTGCCGCTGGGCACCGCGCGCACCGCCAAGTTGAAGCGCAACGGCGGTATCGAGTGCTGGGGCAACAAGTCGTCCGACGAGGAGGGCATGGAAACGGCCAATTGCGTCTGGTTGCAGTTCTGGGTGCAATTGGACGACCCGGCCGCTGTGGCGGCGTACCGGCAGTTCCTGGACGGTTACGTGCACGAACAGGTGACACTGGGCCGCTTCGAGCGGCCGGCACGCACCGCGCTGCCCAACGTCATGCAGTACCTCGACGAACGGCGCGTGGTGCCGAGCGACGTACGCCTCCAGGTGTGGCTGGCGCTGGGATTCTTTGCGGTCTGCCTCGTCAACACCGTGGGCCTGATGTTGGCGAAGTTCATGCGTCGCGCGGGGGAGGTGGGCGTACGCCGCGCGCTCGGTGCGTCGCGGCGCAGCGTCTTCGCGCAATTGCTCATAGAGGCTGCCGTCATCGGCTTGGCAGGTGGCATCGGCGGATTGGGCGTGGCCTTGCTCGGGCTGGCGATGGTGCGGATGCAGCCGGCCGCGTCGTCCGAACTGGCTCATCTCGACCTCACCATGCTGGGCACCACTTTCGCCGTTTCCATCGCCGCCGCACTGGCAGCCGGTGTGATCCCCGCCTGGCGCACGTGCCGTATCGCGCCGGCGCTGCAATTGAAGAGCCAGTGACATGTTGATAGATGTCTTCCCCATTGTTTCGACGCTGCGCCGTCACCGGTTCACCGCGACACTCCTTGTGCTGCAGATCGCGTTGACCTGCGCCATCGTGTGCAACGCGATCTTCCTTGTCGGCGACCGCGTAAGCTGGATGCTGACACCCAGCGGTATCGCCGAGGATCAGCTGATGCGGATCGTCGTCTCGGACATCGGACCGCGCCGCGACTTCCATGCCCGCGTGCAAGCGGACCTCGCAGCGATCCGCAACGTGCCGGGCGTCGAGGCGGCGACCGTGGGCAACTCCCTCCCGTTCGGTGACAACGCCTGGAACGCAGGATTGAAGCTGGACAAGTCGCAGCAGTCGCCCAGCGCGACCGTGGCGATGTATTACGGGGAAGCCCTGGTGGAAACCCTGGGTTCCCGTATCGTCGCGGGGCGTGGGTTCCGTCCGGAGGAATACGCGTGGGTGGACGATCTCGTCGCCGGAAAGGCGACGAGCAGTCATGTGGGCATGGTGACGAGCGAACTGGCGAAGCGACTGTTTCCCGGTGTACCGGTAGTAGGCAAGGAAGTCGTCATCGGCGGCGAATCGGTGCGGATAGTCGGCGTGCTGGAGCGCCTGCCGTCCGCACGGGCGGGGGCACGCGAGGACGTGAACAGTACCGTTGTGATGCCGTGGCGGATGCTGCCGGCCTATGGCGGTGGCTATTTCATACGGGCGCGAGAGGGCGAAGCGGCCCGGGTGCTGAAGGATGCCGTCGCTGCGCTGAGGGCGGTGGATCCGCGCCGGGTCGTCGTGGACGCGCGGTTGTACACGGACATCCGGAGCCGTTACTTCGCCACAGATCGCTCGATGGCCGTGCTCCTTTCGGCGGTTTCGGTGGCCCTTCTGGTGGTGACCGCGCTGGGCATCGTCGGGCTGGCGAGTTTCTGGGTCGCGCAGCGCCGCCGCCAGATCGGCGTGCGGCGCGCGCTCGGGGCGACTCGCACCGCCATCCTGCGTTACTTCCAGACCGAAAATTTCCTTATCGCCAGCATGGGTATCGTCTTGGGCATGGCGCTGGCCTACGGGATCAACGCGGTCCTGATGCGGCAATACGAGTTGCCCAGGCTGCCATGGACTTACCTGCCCATCGGCGCGATCGTGCTCTGGGCCCTGGGGCAGGCAGCCGTGCTCGCTCCCGCCTTGCGCGCGGCCTCGGTGCCCCCTGTCGTGGCGACCCGTGGTTAGTGTCCTAGAATGAGAAAATGTGCCGGCGGGGTAGCAACCTTTTTGCCGGGGGCGGCATCCATGACTGCATGCGAAGAGATCCGATGCGCTGCGTACTGATCATCGACGACAACCCTGCGGTGGGCGAAGCCCTGTCGCTGGCCCTGAGCCTGCGCGATATCCGTCCGCTGGTGGCGCTGACGCCGGAAGACGGCCTGGCGACGCTGGCCCGTGAGCGCGTGGACGTCGTCATCCAGGACATGAACTTCACGGCGGACACCACGTCTGGCGAGGAAGGCGCGGCCTTGTTCAAGGCGATCCGCGCGCGGTATTCCGACCTGCCGGTCATCCTGCTTACTGCCTGGACGCACCTGGAAGCCGCCGTGGAGCTGGTGAAGGCCGGTGCCGCCGACTACCTGGCCAAACCATGGGACGACACCAAGCTGCTCGCCACGGTGGAAAACCTGCTGGAGCTCTCGGAATCCACTCGCGAGGTCACCCGTGCGCGCGTCGAGCGCCGGCGCCGCCGGGAAGCGCTGGAAAGCCGCTACGACCTCGACGGCCTGGTGTTCGCATCGGAAGCCATGAGCCGCACGATCGAACTGGCCTGTCAGGTGGCGCGCTCCGACGTCCCGGTGCTCATTACCGGCCCGAATGGCGCCGGCAAGGAGCGCATCGCCGCCATCGTGCACGCCAACTCGGCCGTCCGGCGGGGGCCCTTCGTGGCGGTGAACTGCGGCGCCTTGCCCGGCGAATTGATCGAAGCCGAACTGTTCGGCGCGGAGGCGGGGGCCTACACCGGCGCCAACAAGGCGCGCGAGGGACGCTTCGAAATGGCCGACGGCGGCACGCTCTTCCTCGACGAGATCGGCAACCTGCCGCTCCCGGGCCAGATGAAGCTCCTGCGCGTACTGGAAACCGGACAGTTCGAACGGCTGGGATCGGGCCGCACGCGCCATGCCAAGGTGCGCGTCGTCAGCGCCACCAACGCCGACCTCAAGGCGATGATCGCGGCCGGCACGTTCCGCGAGGATCTCTACTACCGCCTCAATGTGATCGACGTGAACCTGCCGCCGTTGTCGGAGCGTTGCGACGACATCCTGCCGCTGGCGGAATTCTTTCTCGACGGCAAGGCCACGCTCTCCGAGGATGCGCGTGAAGCCCTGCTGGCGCATTCGTGGCCGGGGAACGTGCGCGAACTGAAGAACGCCATCGCGCGCGCCGCGCTGCTCGCGGCCGACGGGCGGATCGAGCCGGTACACCTCAACCTGCCGCCTCCCGCGCCGAACGTGGCGCGCAACCTCGACGAACCCAGCCGCGAATCGGTCGAGGCGGCACTCGCTTCCGCCGGTGGCGTGGTGAGCCGGGCGGCCAGCACCCTGGGGCTTTCACGGCAGGCGCTGTACAGGCGCATGGAGCGCTACGGCCTGGCGGTCTGATACGTTCGCCGCCATGAAGACCCTCTCGCTCGAAGGACGGATGACCCTGGTCGTCGCCTGTTCCGCCATCGTCGGCGCCCTGGTGTTCGCCGGCGTGTCCGTCTGGCCGTTCCCGCAATTGCTCGTCTGGATGCGCACCGTTCCGGACAAGACCGGGAAGCTGCCGGTGGCGCCGCCCGTGGAGACCTTCGACGGCGGCACCGCCCTCGTGATCTGCCTCATCGTGCTCCTGCCCTTGTCGGCGTGGGTGGCGCACGCGCTGGTGGAACCGCTGCGGCGGCTGATGCGGGCGTTGGAAAGCGCGGTGGCCAGCTATCGCGACGGCGACTTCAGCATGTCCATCGGTACCACGCGCCGCGACGAACTGGGCGACCTGATCCGCATGCATAACGCCCTGGGCCAGACCCTTCGCGACCAGCGTCAGCACCTCGCCCAGCGGGAACTGCTGCTCGACACCGTGGTGCAGAACACGCCGGTGGCGCTGGTTCTCACCGACCGCGCGGGCAAGATCACGTACGCCAACATTGCCGCGCGTCACCTGTTCAACGAGGGGCGCACCCTGGCGGGGTTGGATTTCGACGAAGTCCTTTCCGGCATGCCGGAAAGCTTGCGCGAGGCGGCGAAGGGCGGGGAAGACGCGTTGTTTTCGGTCGAGATGGACGGCAGCGAAGAAACCTTCCATCTCTCGCAGCGCGGCTTCCGCCTCCAGGGCAAGCCGCACCGGTTGCAGTTGTATCGGCGCATGACGCGCGAGCTTTCGCGCCAGGAGGTCCATACCTGGAAGCGGGTCATCCGCGTGATCAGCCACGAGCTCAACAATTCGCTGGCGCCTATCTCGTCGCTCTCGCATTCCGGCGCGGAACTGGCCCGGCGGGGCGACCTCCAGCGGTTGCCGGGGGTGTTTGCCTCCATCGGCGACCGGGCCAGGCACCTGCACAGCTTCATCTCCGGCTATGCCAGCTTCGCCAAGCTGCCGGCACCGCAGTCCCGGGCGATCGAATGGGAAGCCTTCCTCGAGGCGTTGGCCTTGCACGCCAGGTTTCGCCTCGCCGCGCCGCCACCGAATCAGCTTGGCTGGTTCGACCCGACCCAGGTGGAGCAGGTGCTGATCAACCTGATCAAGAACGCGCACGAGGCCGGCGGCGACCCGGACGAAGTGACCCTGGCCGTGCACCACGTGGGCCGCGACATGCTCATCGAAGTGGCCGACCGCGGGCCCGGCATGAGCGAAACGGTGCTGGCCCAGGCGCTTCTGCCGTTCTACTCCACCAAGCGGTCGGGCACGGGACTGGGGCTGGCCCTGGCGCGCGAAATTTCCGAAGCGCACGGTGGCCGCATCGCACTGGCCAACCGCGATGGCGGGGGCCTGCGCGTGACCCTGGTCCTCCCCGTCGTTTCGGCCTGAGTCCCTTCGCCTATACTCCGGGAACACACCGGGAGAGGGAAAGCAGGCCATGGGAAGCATCGTCGCACTGGTCGTCGTCGTCGTCGCCGTCATCGTACTGGCCAAGCTCATCCGCATCGTGCCGCAAGGCTACGAATGGACGGTCGAGATGTTCGGCAAGTACACGGGCACGCTCACGCCCGGGCTGCATTTCCTCATTCCATTCGTCTACGCCGTCGGCCGCAAGATCAACATGATGGAGCAGGTGCTCGACGTGCCCTCGCAGGACGTCATCACGAAGGACAACGCGGTGGTTCGCGTCGACGGCGTGGTGTTCTACCAGGTGCTCGACGCCGCCAAGGCCGCCTATGAGGTCGCGAACCTCGAGGCCGCGGCACTGGCGCTCATCATGACGAACATCCGTACCGTCCTCGGTTCGATGGACCTCGACGAAAGCCTGAGCCAGCGAGACGCCATCAATGCGAAGCTGCTCGGCGTGATCGACGAGGCTACGCATCCCTGGGGCGTCAAGGTCACCCGCATCGAGATCAAGGATATTTCGCCTCCGCGTGACCTGGTGGACGCCATGGCACGGCAGATGAAGGCCGAGCGCGAGAAGCGCGCGAACATCCTCGATGCCGAAGGCTTTCGCCAGGCGGCCATCCTGAAGGCCGATGGCGAGAAGCAGTCCGCCATCCTCGAGGCCGAGGGCAAGAAGGAAGCCGCGTTCCGTGAAGCGGAAGCGCGCGAACGCCTGGCGGAGGCCGAAGCCAAGGCCACCACCATGGTGTCGCAGGCCATTGCGGGCGGCGACGTCAACGCCTTGAACTACTTCGTCGCCAACAACTACGTCGAGGCCCTGAAGGAGATGGCGAAGTCGCCGAACCAGAAGACGCTGCTGTTGCCGATGGAAACCACCGGCATCCTCGGCTCGCTCGCCGGTATCGCCGAACTGGCCAGGGATTCGTTCGCCGCGCAACAGCGCCCGCCGGCCGACGCGGCGCCTTCCCGCACACCGCCGCTTCCGCGCTGACATGGAACAGGTCGCCACCCACTATCTCTGGTGGATCGTCGCGCTGCTGCTCATCGGCGGCGAAGTGATCCTGCCCGGTTATTTCATGCTGTGGATCGGCATCGCGGCCGCCGCCATGGGTATCGTGCTGCTGCTCGTGCCCGACATGGGTGCCCTGGCGCAGGCCATCATCTTCGCCGCGTTCGCCTTCGTGTCCTGCTTCGCCTACTGGAAGCTGCTGCGGCCGCGGCTGGACCGCATTCCCGCCGGAAACGAGCGCCTCAACCGGCGCGGCGAGCAATTGATCGGGCAACGCTATGTGCTGTGCGAGGCCATCCTGAATGGCCGCGGCAAGGCGAAGGTGGGCGATGGCACCTGGCTCGTCACCGGTCCGGACCTTCCGCTGGGCGCCGCTGTGGAAGTCGTCGGCATCGACGGCACCACGTTGCGCGTGAAGGCGGTGGACATTGGCTGAACCCGCGCCGTTGACGGTACCGGTGAGCTTCGCCACCACGGCGATCAACACCCGCATCGCCTTCCTGACGGAACTGGCCCGCCGGCTGCATCAGTACGGCACCACCGCGCCTCGCCTGGAAACCGCCATCGGACGGTCCGCCCAGCGGCTGGGCCTGTCGGCGGATGTATGGTCGAGCCCGACGGCCATCATCGTGTCCTTCGCCGACCTGGGGCAGGGCGAAGAAAGCGTGGCCCAGGTCACGCAAGTGATGCGCCTGCCGCCGGGCGATGTGAACCTCGCTCGGCTGTGCGAAGCGGACCGCATCGCCGACGCCGTCATCGACGGCCAGATGGAGCTGCGTGAAGGCTTCCACCTACTGCGCAAACTGGGTGCGCCGGATACGTTCCGTGCCCAGCTCGGCGTCATCGCCAGCTATGGACTCTGCGCGGCCAGTGTCGTCGCGCTGCTGCTGCATAGCGCGTGGCCCGACCTCGTCACGGCCGGCGTCATCGGCGTCGTGATCGGACTCATCACGGTGGCTTCGGCCAGCCGCCCGCAGCTCGGCGCCGCGAGCGAGGCCATCAGCGCCATGGTGGCGACCGCCATCGCCACGGTGGTGAGTGCCTATATCGTGCCGCTGGCATTGAAGTCGGTGATCCTCGGCAGCCTCATCGTGCTCTTGCCTGGCATGGCACTCACGACGGCTGTGCGCGAGATCTCCAGCCAGCACCTCGTGTCGGGCGTGGCGCGTATGGGCGGGGCCATCGCCACGCTGCTCAAGCTCACCTTCGGTACCGTCGCGGCGAGCCAGCTTTGTGAAGCCTTCGGCGTGGTGCCGCGCAATTACGCCTTGCCGCCGTTGCCCGCGTGGGCCGACTGGCCGACATTGATCCTCGGCGCGTTTTCGTTCGCGATCCTTTTCCGTGCCGCTCCGCGCACGTGGCCGGTGGTGATGGCCTCAGTCGTGCTCGGGTATCTCGCCACAACGTGGGGAGGCAGCATTTCGGGCTCGTTGCCTGGCGCACCGTTCGGCGTATTCGTCGGCGGCTTGCTGTTGAGTTCGTTGAGCAATGTCTATGCGCGTTATGCGCAGATGCCCGGGGCGGTGGTGCGCGAGCCTGGCATCATCCTGCTGGTGCCGGGTTCGGTGAGTTTCCGCAGCGTGTCTTATCTGCTCGATCGCGACGCGTCGCTCGGCATGGACACGGGCCTGCTGGGCATCACGTTGCTCGTATCGCTCGTGGCGGGACTGTTGTTCGGCGACCTTCTCGTGGCGCCTCGGCGTTCGTTGTAAGGCGTGAGTTAGTTGCGCGGAACCCTGTAGGAGCCGCTATAGCGGCGAGGGCAGCTTGGCACCGCCTCGCACGATTCCCTCGCCGCTATAGCGGCTCCTACAGATCACGGCGTTTTTTCCGTTCGCGTGCTTCCACGCCGTAACGTGTTCGATCAGACCAGCAGGTCTTTTTCCTTCTTGCCGGCCTTCAGCGCGTCGTTGAACCAGTTCGGGCGCTTGCCGCGGCCGGACCAGGTCTGCTCGGGATTCGCGGGATTACGGTACTTGGCGGCGACAGCGGCACCGGTGCGGCGGGCTTTCGGCGCACGGCTGCCGAATACGTCGTCGAAGGTGAAGCCTTCCGCCTTGATCAGCGCATTGATTTTCTCGCGCAGCTTGGAGACTTTCTCCTTGCGCAATTCGTTCTGCCGGATCTGCGCCTTGGAAATCAGTTCGTTCAGCTGATTATGGTTGAGGTTCTTTATATCGACAGCCATTGGCAACTCCGGGTCTATTACGAATTCCGATTGTGTCCTAAATAGTCAATTCGTGTCAGCCTGCGAATCAATTAACGATAATGCCGACACGGTTATCGGATTAAGCTGACACGACAGCTGTGCCAACGATGGCATTGACACAGCCCCGCCAAGTGATCACCCCAAAATGGCAAACAGCTCCTCGCGCGTGACATTGCGTGCTTCCGCATCAGTACGACCGCGGTATTCGAACGTGCCCGCTTCGAGGCCGCGGCCGCTTACCACTACGCGATGCGGGATGCCGATCAGTTCCATGTCCGCGAACATCGGGCCGGGGCGCAGGCCGCGGTCGTCGAGAACGGTGTCGATGCCGGCTTGCGACAGCGACTGGTACAGGGACTCCGCCGCTTCGGCTACCACGGGATCGTTCTTCGGATTGATGACACATACGGCCACGCGCCAGGGCGCCATGGCTTCGGGCCACACGATGCCGGCCTCGTCGTGACGCTGTTCGATGGCGGCCGCGACGATGCGGCTGACGCCGATGCCGTAGCAGCCCATGTACATCGTGCGCATCTTGCCCTGGTCGTCGAGCACGCCCGCGCCCATGGCCTCGGCGTACTTCTGGCCAAGCTGGAAGATGTGGCCCACTTCGATGCCGCGTCCAAGGCGGATGGTGCCCTTGCCGTCGGGTGAAACGTCGCCGTCGACGACCTTGCGGATATCCGCAACACGCGAGATGCGCGCGTCGCGCTGCCAGTTCGCACCGGTGTAGTGCGTACCGTCCTGGTTGCCGCCGCACACGAAGTCGGCCAGCACCGCAGCACTGCGGTCGACGATGACGGGAATCGATTCGGGCAGACCCACCGGGCCGATGAAGCCGGGGTGCGTACCGGTGGCGGCGACGATCTCGGCCTCGCTGGCCAGTTCGGACTCGTCGGGCATCTCGGGGAGATGGGCGACCTTCACTTCGTTGATCTCGTGATCGCCACGCACGCACAGGGCGACGAGGCCCTCGCGACCGCGCACCAGGATCGTCTTCACC
>NZ_JBNDHZ010000059.1:0-27501 GCF_056755355.1 Luteibacter sp. HAY1-4A | reverse complement strand
CGTCGATAACATCAAAGTCGACCCATCCCGGGACGCGACCGCCCTGGCAAGCACCGAAAAACCAATCCCTCCAGGGCTATCGCGACCGGTCACAGCGAAACATGCCAGCGAGAGGTCATCCGAGAACTGAACCACACGCAGCAGGAAGCGACACCGCACGCAAATCAAGGAGGAACGCAACATGACGTTGCATGCATCGCCCAGGGAAATCCTGTCCACCCTCGCCAGGGACGAAGGTGCTACCCCGGCAGGGCCGTATACCGAACTATTCGACCACGCCCCTTGCCGGACGCTTACACCAAACACCACGCACGATCTTGGCGAAGTAATCGTGGTGACGGGCGAAGAGCCGCTGCTTATTGTCGACACCGACGACGGTTGCGCGCTCACCGCCGTGAACGAGAGCAAGCCGCGCCTGCGCAACGCATGCCAGATCCTCTTCCGGCACGCTTACCAGTACGTGACCTTTCATGTCGAAGTGGACAGCAGCACGACCGATGCCCATATCGGTCTGCTCAGGCACACGACGCTCGCGGAAATCCAGGCATTCACGCTGCATCGGCCCAAGCCCCTGCGGACGCAGGAAGGAAGCCGGCTGCAACACACCATCGAATACCGGGCGACGCCGCTGGAGGAGGTCCAGGGGATCGTCTGGCGCGGCGGCAACCTCAAGCTCAGCCATATCGAACTTTCACCCTGAAAAGATGGAACTACCATGAAAGTGTCGAAACTCCTTCTTGGAGGAATCGTCATTCTGTGCGTGATCGGCGGCGCGGGATGGATGGTCCACCGGCTCCGTTTGCCTCCGCACACATACACGACGGAGCCGGCACATGCGTCCATCGTATCGGCGAAGCCATGCGATGCGTTTTCGGGTGAAGAATTCGTGCAGTCTGGCGTGTGGAGCCTGGACGAGTACGGACCAGTCCTGTCGATCACTCCTACCTCGTGCGGCCGAGATGCCGGCATGCTCAAGCGCGACAGTCTGATATTGGAGGTCATCGAGAAATTCAGCGGCAATGTCAACTGGCGGAACACCCGCGGAATCATCAACCAGCTGGACTGCCATCTTCTCAATGTGCCGCACTCCCAGGACACCTGGGACCTGGAGCCCGACCGGCCGTACGTGGGCTATGTCGCGACCGAGGAAGCGCTGTGCAATCCCTACATTCCGCGGCCGGATGCACCCTTCGAATGAAACGACGAGGGCCCCTTGCGGGGCCCCCGTATGGGATCACTTCAGGCCGCGATCCTTGAGCATCGGTTCGATGCTCGGATCCTTGCCGCGGAAATCCCGATAGAGCTTGCCCAGCTCCACGGTGTTGCCGCGCGACAGGATCTTGTCGCGGAAGATCTGGCCGTTCTCGCGAGTCAGGCCACCGTGTTCCTTGAACCATTCGAAGGCGTCGGAATCGAGCATCTGCGTCCAGAGATAGGCGTAGTAACCCGCGGCATAGCCATTGCCCCAGATGTGCTGGAAATAGCTGGAGCGATAACGCGGCGGCACCTGAGGAAGGGTGAAGCCGGCCTGCTTGAGCGCGTCCACTTCGAACTTGTCGACGTCCTGTTTCGGACCGCCGGCGGGCAGCATGTGCCAGCGCATATCGAGCAGCGCGGCCGAGATCAGCTCGCTCATCGCGTAGCCCTGGTTGAAGCTCTTCGCCTTCTTGATCTTCTCGACCAGCTCGGCGGGCATCGGAGCGCCCGTCTGGTAGTGCTTCGCATAGTTGGCGAACACCTTCGGGTCGGTGGCCCACTGCTCGTTGAACTGCGACGGGAATTCCACGAAATCACGCGCCGTATTGGCACCCGAGAGCGACGGGTACTGCGAGTCGGCGAACATGCCGTGCAACGCGTGACCGAACTCATGGAACATCGTGGTCACGTCGTCGAACGACAGCAGAGCGGGCTGTCCGGCTGCCGGCTTGGTGAAGTTGGTGACGTTGAACACCACCGGCTTCGTGCCGAAGAGCTTCGACTGGTCCACCAGGTTGCTCATCCAGGCGCCGCCGCCCTTGTTGTCGCGCTTGAAGTAGTCGCAATAGAACAAGGCCATGGAGGTGCCGTCCTTGTCGAACACCTCGAAGACGCGCATGTCGGGCTGCCACGTCGGGATGTCCTTGCGTTCCTTGAACGTGATGCCGTAGAGCTGGTTGGCGGCGTAGAACACGCCATTCTGCAGTACGTTGTCGAGCTCGAAATACGGCTTGATCTGCGCTTCGTCGAGATCGTACTTGGCTTTGCGCACTTTCTCAGCGTAATGATCCCAATCCCAGGCCTGCACCTGGAATCCGCCCTTCTCGTCGTCGATCGCCTTCTGGATGTCCGCCGACTCGGCCTTCGCGCGCGCTACCGCCGCGGGTGCCAGCCGCTCCATGAACTTCTCGGCGGCATCGGGCGTCTTCGCCATCTGGTCGTCGAGCTTCCACGCCGCGTAGTTCGGGAAACCGAGGAGCTTCGCGCGTTCCGCGCGCAGCTGGGCGATGCGAGTGACGATTCCGCGGGTGTCGTTGGCGTCGCCATGTTCAGCACGCTCCCACGACGCCTTGAACAGCTTCTCGCGTGTGGCGCGGTCGTTGAGCGCCTGCAACGCGGGCTGCTGCGTGGTGTTCTGTAAGGTGACGACGTACTTGCCATCGAGCTTGCGGTCCTTCGCCGCCAGCCCGGCGGCCTGGATGTCGCCATCGGACATGCCGTCGAGCGCCTTCGGTTCGTCGACCACCAACGCGCCGGCCTTGGTGGCGGCGAGAAGCTGGTTGGTGAACTTCGTGCTGAGGGTCGATTCTTCCTTGTTGATCTCTTTCAGCTTGTCCTTGTCCGCCTGCGACAGTTTCGCGCCTTCGTGCACGAAGTCCTTGTACGTCACCTCGAGGAGGCGCGCGGATTCCGGGTCCAGGTTCAGGGAATCGCGCTTGTCGTACAGCGTCTCGACCCGTTTGAACAGCTTGTCGTTGAGGTAAATCGCATCACTGTGCGCGGCGAGCTTCGGCGACTCGTCTTCCTCGACCTTCTGCAGCGTGTCGTTCGTGTTGGCGCCGGTGAGTGCGCTGAACACCGCCTCCGCGCGCTTGAGCAGCACGCCCGATTTCTCCATCGCGACGATGGTGTTCTCGAAGGTGGGCTCGTCGGTCGCATTGGCGATCGCCTCGATCTCGGCGATCTGCTGCCTCATGCCTTCTTCCAACGCCGGCTGGAAGTCGGCATCCACGATCTTGTCGAACGGCGGAGCCTGGAAAGGAAGCGTGCTCTGGGTCAGTAGCGGATTCACGTGGGGAGCCTGTGCCGTGGCGGCGGTGCCGGGTTTTGCGGGAGCGGTACCGGTGGAGGCCGGGGCCGCCTTCCCGGCGTCGTTGGACGACGAGCAGGCGGCGGTGAGGGCGATCGACGTGGCGATCACGAGCATGCGGAGCTTCGGCACGGGCTGTCCCCTGGCGGTGAAAGGCACCGACTCTAGCGGCGCCGGCGGTGCGGGGACAACCGCCACAGGTCAGGCCTGCCGATCAACGCGTATCCCGCAGCTCCCAACTCGACCCGATCAGGAGGTTCAAGCGGTGCTTCACGATGCGCATGGGCAGCGAGGTCGAGAGTTGCACGTCGGTACGGTCGTTCGACAGCTCGCCCTTGGCCGACGCATCCGCATCCGTGACGCCCAGCGAAGGATCCACTTCGTCAGGCTCGGGCTGCTTGGCGCGCCAGCGCTGGAACAGGGAATCGCCGCGCATGGCATCGGCGATATCGGCAGCGAGCTTGTCCGGCCCGATGCCTTCGAAGGAAAGCTCGGGGTCCGGGCCCTTCGCTTTGGACATGTCCTTGACGGACAGAAAGTAGGTCGTCATGGGTGCATTAGTTAAGCGTGTGCGCGTGAAGGGGCCGTCAGGCGAAAGGAGCGAGGTCGAGCAACACGGCCGCCGACGCCGGGGCGACGCGGTACGGCAACACACCGAGGCATGGGACGGGCAGGGACTCTCGCAGCGTGGCGATATTTTCCTCCAGCAGCGGCATCGTCGGCTCCAGCACGTTCGCGATCCATCCGGTGAAGCGGCAGCCGTCCGCTTCGATGGCGCGCGCCGTAAGGCGGGCGTGGCTGATGCATCCGAGCCGGATCCCGACCACCAGGACGACGTCGAGGTCCCAGCGCCTGGGGATGTCCTCCATCGACATGCCGTCGCCCAGCGGAACCAACCACCCGCCGACGCCTTCCACCACCACGCGTTCGTAATCGCGCGCCAGTGCCTCGAATGCCCTATCCAGTGGAGGCCATGCGATCTCGACGCCGGAACGGGCGGCGGCGAGGTGCGGCGCCACCGCCTCCTCCAGGGCGATCGGGTTGACCAGGGCGTAGTCCGGCGGAGGTGCGCTGGCCGCCTGCAGATCGAGCGCGTCCTGGTTCCGCCATCCGCTGCCGGGGATGCGGGCGGAACCGCTGGCGATGGGCTTCATGCCCGCCACGCGCTCGCCGGCCTGGCGGAACGCATGCACGAGCGCCTGGGCGCCGTGGGTCTTGCCGATGCCGGTATCGGTACCGGCCACGAAGAGGTGCCTGGGCATGGATGCGCGGCCTTGCGGAAGCGGGGACGTGGCACCATACACGGCTTCTGTCCACGAATCGCACCGGAACCGCCATGTTCGAAGCCAAGGCCATCGCCACCGACGACAAGGCCGCCTTCTACGCCGAGCTGGTCCAACAGGCGGAAGGCCTGATGCACGGCGAGACGAACACCATCGCCAATGCCGCCAACTTTGCCGCGCTGGTTTACGACGCCGTCCCGGGCCTCAACTGGGCAGGGTTCTACCTGTTCGACGGCAACGAACTGGTGGTGGGGCCGTTCCAGGGCAAGCCGGCCTGCATCCGCATCGCGCTTGGCCGCGGCGTGTGCGGCACGGCGGCGCAGACGCGCCAGACCCAGGTGGTGCGCGACGTGCACGAGTTCGCCGGACACATCGCCTGCGACGCCGCATCGAATTCCGAAATCGTCGTACCGCTGGTGAAGGCCGACGGTTCCCTCTTCGGCGTGTGGGACGTGGACAGTCCGTCCGTGGCCCGCTTCGACGACGAGGACCGCAAGGGCATGGAAGCGTTGTGCCGGGTGTTCATGGCCACACTGGGCTGACCTCGCCCTCTGTGGGAGCCGCTTCAGCGGCGATGGGTGCTTGCGGCAAGGTTGCCCGCCGCCGCGGGATCGCCGGCATAGCCGGCTCCCACAGATTCGCGTCTACAGTTCGTGCGGTCGTGGCGTCGCCAGCAGTTCCATGACGCGCGCCCGCGCCTCCTCCACACCGGTTTTTGCCGTGGACGAGAACACCTGCGCCGTACCCGGCACGCCGTTCGCCCGGAAATCCTTGCGAAGCGCCTCAAGCGCGGCCGAGGCCTGCCCGCGCGACACCTTGTCGGCCTTCGTCATCAGCACGTGGCACGGCAGTTCCGTGGCGGCGCAGAATTCCAGCATCGTGCGGTCGAAGTCCTTCAGTTCATGGCGGATGTCCACGATCAGGACGATGCCGCGAAGGCTGCGGCGCATCTTCAGGTAAGCATCGATCTCGCCCCGCCAATGCTGCCGCATGGCTTCGGGCACCTTGGCGTAACCGTAGCCGGGCAGGTCGACCAGGCGCGCGTCGACCGGCGCGGCACCTTCCACTTTCAGCGGAGGCAGATCGAACACCACCATGAGCTGGGTGCGGCCGGGAGTCTTCGACGTGCGCGCCAGGGCGTTGTGTCCCGTGAGCGCATTCAGCGCGCTGGACTTGCCGGCGTTCGACCGCCCGGCGAAAGCCACTTCCGCCCCCTGGTCGTAGGGGAGCTGCGTGATTTCATGGGCGGCCAGGACGAAATGCGCGCCATTCAGGGGGTTCGAAGACATGGGTACGGGGCGCCAGGGGCACGTCGATAGCGAAGGTCGGGGAGTGTATGCGATCGGGTCCCGGTGCGCGCGCTGGCGCGGTTTGACCGGGCTCTCCCGCGCCCGCCATAATCTTTTGGTTGAGGCGCGGCAGGGAACGCGCCCCGGTCCGGAAGGTTCCCCCTTGGAGAGACTTATGAAGTTTCGGCACGCCGCCGCTGCCATCACCGCGTTGCTCGTCATGAATGCAGCCGCGGCCCAGACCGCCGCCCCCGCGAAGCCGGCGTCCACGCCGGCTCCAGCCGCCGCCGAAGCCAAGCCGGGAGCGAACGCTGCCACGGACCCGGCGACGCCGGGGATGCCGAAAGCGGAGACGCCCACGGCACCGGCCGGTGCGGAAGCCACCGCCGCGCTGAAGCCGGGCGACGCCACGGCGGGTCAGGGCAAGGCCGCCGTCTGCGGCGCGTGCCATGGCATGGACGGCAACTCCACCGATCCGCAGTACCCGCGCCTTGCCGGGCAGAGCGAGCAGTACATCGCCGCGCAGCTGGCCGAGTTCAAGTCGGGCAAGCGCATGAACCCGATCATGATGGGCTTCGCACAGCCGCTGTCCGAACAGGACATGCACGACATCGGTGCGTACTTCGCCACAAAGACCTCCCTGCCCGGCGTGGCCGACCAGGCGCTGGTCGAACAGGGCCAGACGCTGTACCGCCAGGGCGACATCGACCGCGGCATCCCGGCGTGCATGGCCTGCCACGGCCCCGACGGCCGCGGCAACCCGGGCGCTCATTACCCGCAGCTCACCAGCCAGCACGCGAAGTACGTCGAGGCGCGCCTGAAGTCCTGGCACGACAACGGCCCGAATACCGATACGGCGCAGACCAAGATCATGGCGGGCATCGCGCAGAAGCTCGACGAGAAGGACATCGCCGCGGTGGCGAGCTATCTCGAGGGCCTGCACACGAACGAACCGGCCGCCGCCGCGCCGGCCACGCCCTGAAGGCGTTAAAGTTGGACGATCGAACGGGCCCTCGGGCCCGTTCCTGTTTAAGAAGGTAAGAAAAGGACCCCCCATGCGTATGCGCCTTCCCCTCCTCTGCGCCGCCCTGATCGGCCTCGCCGCTTGCAGCGGTGGCAACAACGACACGGCCACGAATGCGCCGGCCGCGGCATCGACCGCCACGACCGCGCCGGCGGCTCCCGCACAGCCGGCCACGACCGCGGCGGCTCCGGCGGCGGCATCCACGGCGTCGACGTCCGCACCCGCGGCGAGCGGCACCGCCGCATCGGTCGCCTCGTCCGCGCCGGCGGCCGATGCCGAAGACAAGCGTCCCGCGCCCAAGCCGTTCGTCGACGAGGGCAAGTGGGTGGAAGGCAAGCATTACTTCCGCATCGATCCGGCCCAGCCGACGAGCACCCCGGGCAAGATCGAAGTCACCGAGGTGTTCTCGTATGGCTGCCCGGCGTGCTTCCAGTTCCACGGGATCGTGGACGAACTGGCGAAGAGCCTGCCGAAGGGCACGGTGATGACCTATACGCCGGCATCCTTCCGTCCGGACGAGAACTGGCCGCTGCTGCAGCGTGCCTATCTCACGGCACAGGCCTTCGGCGTGGACCAGAAGAGCCACGACGCGATGTTCGACGCCGTGTTCAAGAGCGGCGAACTCGGCATCATGGACCAGAAGGCCGGTAAGCCGAAGGCGCAGTCCGCCTGGCCCACGATCGACGACGTTGCGAAGTTCTATGCGAAGTTCGGCGTTAAGCCGGAGGAATTCGTCGCCACGGCCAACTCCTTCACCATCAACACGAAGATGAAGCGCGCCGATGAACTGATCCGCGCCTACGAGGTCGATAGCACGCCCACGATCGTGGTGAACGGCAAGTACCGCCTCACCCCGAACAGCGCCGGCGGATACCCGCAGGCCGTGGAGCTCACCCAGTGGCTCGTCACCAAGGAAGCCGCGGGCAAGTGACCGCGATTCGACCCTAAGCCGGAGATATCCATGTTCAAGCGTCTTTCGCTCCTCTTCGTCGGCCTCGCGCTGACCACTGCGTGCAGCGCGCGGCCCGCCGACGATGCCGCCGCGGCTTCCTATACCGAAGGCCAGCAGTACGTGGCCACCACCACGCCGCAGCGCCTCGATCCGAAGGACGGCAAGGTGGAAGTCGTCGAGGTCTTCTCGTACGGCTGCATCCACTGCGCGCACTACGAAACCTACGCCGAGACGCTCCAGAAGCAGCTGCCCAAGGGCGTGACCTTCCGGGTCGTGCCGGCGGCGTTCAACGATGCGTGGCTTCCCTATGCGCAGGCGTACTACGCGGCGCAGAAGCTCGGCGTGGCGCAGAAGGCTCACGCCGCGCTGTTCAAGGCGATCCACACGGACCACTACCCGATCCGTACCATCGACGAACTCGCCGACTGGTACGCGACGAATTATGGCGTGGACAAGGCCAAGTTCATCACGCTGGCCACTAAGGATGACGGCATCCGGCAGCGCATCCTCGCGGACGGCAAGCTGATCCAGGCCTGGGGCATCGACGGCACGCCCACGATCGTGGTGAACGGCAAGTACCGCAGCGCCCAGATCAAGGACTTCGATGAACTCAATGGCGTCACCAGGTATCTGGTGGACAAGGAACTGAAGGGCGGCAAGTAAAACGCCTCCCGACCGATGCCCCCCGTTCACGTGGCGGGGGGCATGCTCTGGCCTTCGAAGGCCAGCCGAGAACAGACGCAGCACCCATGACGCGCGCCACGCCGAACATCCCGACCACGCCGGAACGCACGTTGCGCCTGTTGAGCTGCAACATCCTCGCCGGCGCGAGCGTCCAGCGTTACAGCGACTACGTCACCCGCAGCGTCAATGCCGTGCTGCCCGGCCGCTCGAAGCTGGCGAACCTCGACTCGCTCGCGGAACTGCTCCACGAATTCGACGTGGTGGGCCTTCAGGAGGCGGATGCGGGCAGTCTGCGCTCCGGCTTCCTCAACCAGACGCGCTACATCGCCGAAGCATCGGGCATGCCGTACTGGAGCCACCAGCCGAACCGGCCGATGGCGCGCGTGGCGCACTCCGCGAACGGCCTGCTGAGCCGCATCGAGCCCACCGAAGTCATCGACTACCCGCTGCCCGGCCGGATCAAGGGGCGCGGCGCGCTGTTCGTGCGCTTCGGTGAAGGCACGGAAGCGCTGGTGATCGTCATCGCCCACCTTTCGCTAGGTGCAGCGGCCCGCATGGGGCAGCTGGCTTTCATCGGCGAATTGCTCGCGCCATATCCGCACGCCGTGCTGATGGGCGACCTCAACACGGAGCCCACCAGCACCGAAATGCGACACCTTTTCTCTCGGACGGCGCTGCAACCGCCCTCGGTGGCGACGCCTACCTTCCCGAGCTGGAAACCGCGTCGGGCGCTCGACCATATCCTCACGTCTTCCGACATCAAGCTCGACCGGACGTGGACATTGCCCCGCGCCTTCTCCGATCATCTGCCCCTCGCCGCCGAAATCCGCCTGCCGCTTTCCCTTGCGCAGGCCGCCGGCGCGGCAACCACGGACGAGGCCGCTTCCCGCACATGAAACCCATCTTCCGAACCGCCCTGCCCTGGGCCGTCACCGTCGCCGCCGCCTTCGTGGCCAGCGCGGTGCGCTATGGATTCGTCGAACCCTCGCACATCGCGCATGCGTGCGAGGCCCGAATGGCGCCGTGGTGGTGCGGCCCGCGCAACGTCATCGTGCAGGGCTTCCTCGACTACGGCTACGGCTATGCGGCGGTGTTGGCCGCGTTGCTGGCGGTGTTCTGGCGACACACGTTCGCCGCTGTCCTCGCGGTGTGCCTCGGCGTCATCGCGCTGCAGCTCTACTGCTACGAAGGTGGCGCGCTGGCGCTGCTCGTCGGCACGCTGCGCCTGGTCCGCTTGCAGTCCGGCGAGAACCACTTCAATGGCGATCGCGCCGCAGCGGGAAGGTAGCCGCGAGCACCCATCGCCGCTGAAGCGGCTCCTACATGAAGCTATGTCCTGGCGCGACGCCAGGCCAGCAGCACCGGTAGCGCCAGGGCGAGGTTCAGCAGCAGCCAGCCCCACGCCACCACGTTGGCCCCGGCTTCCTGCACCACCACCGAGGCGCCCATGAGCACCAGCCAGATCGCCAACAGGCGTTCTTCCACCAGGGGCATCGGCGCATCTTCGCGCGTCCGCAATAGGGCCAGCACGAGGAAGGCGACGGCCGGCATCGCGAACAGGCCGATGGGGAAGTCGCGATAGCGGCCGTTGAAGACCATCAGGATGCCGTACAGCGCCAGGGCGAACATCCAGAAGAACCGCTGCGGCGTGAAATGGTCGGTCCAGGCGATGCCCCAGAGCCTGCGCTCTGCGGGAGCCGGCGCCACCTCGGCCGGATTGACGGGCGCGGCGAGGCGCGATGCGATCGCCCTTGCGAGCGACAGCGCGGTCCACGCTCCCGCAACGCCCACGGCGATGCCCACGGTCCATTCCAGCCGGTTGCGGCAGGCGAACTCGAGCAGTCGCGCATGCGCGGCGAGGGCCGAGCCGGTGGCGAAACCGCTCAGTGCGAGGGAAAGCCACCCCGGGAGTCCACGCCAGCGGCGGCGGAAGGCTCCCGCGACGAGGAAGACGATCGTACCGACGCCCCCGGCGACGAGCGCCCAGGTCCAACGCGATTCCTCGACCACCGGACCGGTCATCGGAAACTTGGGCCGGCCCTGCACGTCGAAGATGCCCCAGAAGCCGCCGACGGTACCTTCCAGGTCGCGCTTCCACGGTTGGTCGAACGCCTCGATCACGTTGTAGGGCATGTCGACGGTCGCGGCATAGTCGAGGAACTCGCGCACGTACCGGGCCTCGTTCACGAGGCTGGCGCTGGCGTCCCGGCGGGTACGGCCCTGGCTCGGCCAGCCCGTCTCTCCGATCATGACTTGCTTGCCCGGAAACTCCGCCTTCATGCGCTGGTAGACGTCGGCGACGTGCCGAACCGCCTTCTCCGGCGCCACCGGTTCGTCTTCCCAGTACGGCAGGATGTGGATCGTGACGTAATCGGTGGCCTTGGCAAGCGCGGGATGGCGCTGCCAGAACTCCCACACGTCGGCGTAGGTCACCGGCACGTCCGTGGCGGCGTTCATGCGCTCGATATAGCCCGCAAGGGCTTTCTCGGTCAGTTCCCGGCGGAGCAGCACCTCGTTGCCCACGACGATGCCGCGCAGGTTCGCCGCATGTTCTTTCGCGGCTGCGATCGCGAGTTGCATCTCCCGCTCGTTGGCGGCGAGGTCGCGCCCGAGCCACACGCCCATCAGCACCTTCATGCCGTAACGGCCGGCGATTTCCGGCACCGCGCCCAGGCCCTGGTTCATCGAATACGTGCGCACGCAGTCGAAGCGGGTGGACAGGTCTTTCAGGTCCGCGTCGATGCGCTCGGGGGAAATGAACGCATGCGGATCGAACGGTGTCTCGCCGTCGAAACGGAACGGCGCGTAAGACACGCAGGCGATCTTGGCCGTGGGCGAATCCGGCAAGGCCACAGGGCGGCCGAGCGACCACCAGTACGCCGCGCCGAAGACGGCGGCGAGCACCAGGACGATCCATGCGAGCGGTCGCGCAAGCCGCGCGTACGAAGTGTGAGGCCTCATGCCATTCCAGTCGGGAGCAAGGGGAAGCGCCGCAAGCTTAACGGGCGACGGCGGCAAGGGCGAATGCCCTTGCCGCTCATCGTTCATCCGGCTTGCGCAAGGTATTGCCTACAATCGACCGACATGTCTTCGTGAAGGAACCCCGATGATGGTTGCTCCGGCATCGCGACGCGCCGCCCGCTCCCTCCGCATCCTGGCCTGCATCGCCCTCGCCGCCACCGGTCTCCTGGCAGCCGCCGCCGCGACGGCGTCGGGCACGGACGCCGAACGGGCCCGCTTCCGCCAGGCCTACGCCGCCGCCCAGCAGGGCGGCGACGCGTGGCGCGCGCAGGCCACGGGCCTCGAGCAGTACGTCCTGTTCCCTTACCTGGAAGCCGCCGCCCTCGAGCACGACCTGCGCACACTCGACCGCGCGCACGTCGAGGCGTACCTCGCACGTTATCCCGGCCTCATTCCTGCCGCCGATCTTCGTCGCGACTTCCTCGGCGAGCTGGCGCGCCGCAAGGACTGGACCACGTTCAGCGCGATGTACCAGCCGGGCCTGGGCGACAACTTGAGCTGTTTCGCATTGCAGGCGAAGCTCTCGCGCAACGAACCGCTGGTGTTCGAGCGCGACCTTGCGGACCTGTGGAAGAAGCCGAGCCTGCCCAACGCATGCGACCCGGTGATCGCCGCCGCGCACGATCAGGGCCTGCTCACGGCGGACCGCCTGTGGGCGCGCATCCAGGTCGCCGCCGATGCCGGCAAGGGTGGCACCATGGCCTCGCTCGCGCCGTGGCTTCCACCATCGGACGCGCCCGCAGCGCAACGCATCGGCCAGGCGCTCAACGACCCGGCCGCCGCATTGCGCGACGCGGCCACATGGCCCGATACGCCGCGTCATCGCCAGGCACTGACACTGGCGCTGCAGCGCATGGCGCGCAAGCAATCCACCGCGGCAGACGCCGCGTGGCACTCCCTCGCGCCGCGGTTCGCCCTCAGCGAACAGCAGCGGGGCGCCGTGGAAAATGCGCTGGCCCTTTTCCACGCCACCGATTTCGACGAATCGGCACTCGACCGCCTGGCCACGCTGGCGCCGGGCGCGCAGACCGACGCCACCCGTGAATGGCGCGTACGCGTGGCGCTTGCGCGACAGGACTGGACGGCCGCACTGGCCGCGCTGGATGCCTTGGGCGAATCGCAGAAGGACGACGGCGAGTGGCGCTATTTCCGAGCGGTGGTGCTGGCGAAGCTCGGGCGCCAGGCCGAGGCGCAGGCGCTGTTCCGCGGCGTGGCCGCGGAAGCCACCTATTTCGGATTCCTGGCCGCCGATCGCCTCGACACCGCGTACGCCATCTGCCCATCCAGCATGGCGACCGACGAGACACGCGAGGCCGCGCTCCTTTCGGATCCCGGGCTAGACCGTGCGTTCGAGCTGTACGCCGTGGGCCTGCAGAAGTTCGCGCGGCGGGAATGGACGGCCGCGCTTGCCGGGCGCGACGACGACACCCGGCGGCTTGCCGCCGACCTCGCCTTCCGCAAGGGCTGGTACGACCGCGCCGTATTCGGCCTGTCGTCCGGCGACGCGCTGCGCCTGTACGAACAGCGCTTCCCGCTCGCGCGGCAAGACGGCGTGGTGGAACAGTCGAGCCAGGCGGGCATCGAGGCGCCGTGGGCCTACGCGATCATTCGCGCCGAAAGCGCATGGATGAGCGACGCACGTTCGGGAGCGGATGCCCGCGGGCTGATGCAGCTGCTGCCGGGCACGGCGGAGCTGGTGGCGAAGCGCAACGGCCTGGCCTGGAGCGGCGGCGAAAGCCTGTACGAGCCGACCACGAACATCGTGCTCGGCACGCGTTACCTTGCGCAGATGGCCTCGCGCTACAACGGAGCGCCGTGGCTCGCCAGCGCGGCCTACAACGCCGGCCCGAACAAGGTCGATCAATGGGTGGCGGCGCGGGGCGGGCTGGAACCGGACCTTTTCGTCGCCAGCATCCCGTACAAGGAAACCCGCGAGTACGTCGCCCGCGTGATGGCCTTCGCGGTGATCTACGACTGGCGGCTCACCGGCAACGCGCTGTCGCTGTCCAGCCGGATGACGCCGATCGGCAGCCCGTACACACCGCCGGCGAGCGGCGCGGTGCGCAAGCCCGTCGCCTGTCCCGCAACCGCCGTGGCAAAACCCACACCGCCCACGCCGCCCGCGTCCGTCCAGCCGGCACCCGCCGCCGCCTCGTCGTCGCCCAGCCCGGACGAGCCGCGGCAATGACCGGCTTGGCGGCGGGAGAGAAGCGGCCTACGCTGCGCGCATGAAGTCGAAGCGCATCGTCATCCTCGGCGGCACCGGATTCCTCGGTGGCGTCCTCGTGCCTCGGCTCGCCGCCGACGGCCACCGCCTCGAGCTGCTTTCGCGCAACCGCGAAACGCATCGGCAGCGCGCGGTCGGCCGCAACGTCACGGTCGTCACCGCCGATATCTACGATCCACCCACGCTGCGCCGCCACGTCGCCGGCGCGGATGCGGTCATCCATCTCGTCGGCATCCTCAACGAGAGCGGCCGCAACACCTTCCAGCGCGTGCACGTCGACCTCGTCCGGCTCGTCGTGGAAGCCTGCCGCGACACGGGCGTGCACCGGCTGCACCTCATGAGTTCACTGCAGGCCGGCAAGGGCGCTTCCGGCTACCTGCGCTCGCGCGGCGAAGCGGAAGCGCTCGTGAAAGCCTCCACGCTCGACTGGACCATCTACGAGGCAAGCACGATCTTCGGCCCCGGCGATGGGCTCGTCACCCGCTTCGACAGCCTGTTGCGCGTGGCGCCGGTGGTGCCGCTGCCGCGCCCGCGCGCGAAGATGGCGCCGGTCTACGTCGGCGACGTCGCGGAAGCGATCGCGCGCGCCGTGCGTGACGATGCCTCGATGCTGCGCACCTACGAGTTGTACGGCCCGGAAACCTGGACACTGATCGATATCGTGCGCGCCATTCGCGACGCGCGCGGCCGCCGCCGGGCCGTACTGCCGATGCCCGACGCGCTGGGCCGGTTGCAGGCACAGGTGGCGCAGTTCGCTCCCGGCAAGCCCTTCACGCCCGACAACTTCCGCTCGCTGCTCACGGACTCGATCGGCCAGGTCGACGGTCTGGCGCAACTGGGCATCCAGCCGCAGCGTTTGTCCGCGTGGCTGCCACGCCTGCTCGGCGCTTCCGTGCGCCAGCGCCGCCTCGACGAGGCGCGGGCACGGCGCCGGCCCTGATCGCACGCATGGACATCTATCTGGTTGGCGGCGCCGTCCGCGATGCACTGCTCGGACGCCCCGTGATCGATCGCGACTGGGTGGTGGTGGGCGCCACTCCCGACGACATGCTCACCGCCGGCTATCGCCCGGTAGGCAAGGACTTCCCGGTCTTCCTGCATGGGCAGACCAAGGAGGAATACGCGCTGGCCCGCACCGAGCGCAAGACAGGCCGCGGATACCATGGCTTCGCCTTCCACGCCGATCCGTCGGTCACCGTGGAGCAGGACCTGGAGCGGCGCGACCTCACCATCAATGCCATCGCACAACGCGAAGACGGCACGCTGGTCGATCCTTTCGGCGGTGTGCGCGACATCGAAACACGCACGCTGCGGCACGTGTCCGACGCTTTTGCCGAAGATCCGGTGCGACTGCTGCGCGTCGCCCGCTTCGCGGCCCGATACGCGCCGCTGGGATTCACTGTGGCCGCGGAAACCATGGCGCTCATGCGCCGCATGGTGGACGACGGCGAGGTGGATCACCTCGTTCCCGAGCGCGTATGGGCGGAAACGCGAAAGGCACTTGCCGAACCCATGCCGTCGGCATTCCTGCGCGTACTGCGGGAAAGCGGCGCGCTACGCGTGCTCTTTCCGGAGGTGGACGCGCTGTACGGCGTGCCGCAGAGGCCGGAGTTCCATCCCGAGGTCGACACGGGCGTCCACATTGAACTGGTGCTCGATGCCGCCGCCAGGCTGGCGCCGGGCGACGCCCTCGTTGGCTGGTGCGCACTCACGCACGACGTGGGCAAGGCGCTCACACCGCACGACGTCCTGCCGCGGCACATCATGCACGAGCAGCGCGGCATCGAGCCGGTGCGGGCGCTCTCGGCGCGGCTGAAAGTGCCGGTGGAATACGCATTCATGGCGGAAATGGTGTGCAAGCACCACCTCAACGCGCACATGGCGCTCGAACTGAAACCGTCGACGATCCTGCGCTTGCTGGAGGGCCTCGGCGCGCTGCGCCGCCCCGCTCGCCTGGAGACCTTCCTGCTCGCCTGCATGGCCGACAAGCGCGGCCGCCTGGGTAGCGAGAACGCCGCTTATCCGCAGGCCGATTTCCTCCGCGCATGCCGCAAGGCGGCCGCGTCGGTCACTTCGCAACCCTTCGTGGAGCAGGGGCTGCAAGGCCCGGCCATCGGCGAGGCGATGAAGAAGGCCCAGGTGCAGGCCATCGCCCTGGTCGAGAAGCCCGCTCACTGAGCCATCTCAGCGTAGAGAGTCCGCACCTCGCTGTGGGAGCCGGCTCCGCCGGCGATCCCGCAGCAGCGGGCAAGCTCGCCGCGAGCACCCCTCGCCGCTGAAGCGGCTCCTACATCGGATGCCTACAACCGCGAGCCCTGGTCGGCCGCCATCACGTCGGCCGGCAGCGCCGCGGCGTCGATGCCCTTGGCGAACATCATCACCTGGAAGCGCTCGCCCATCTCCTCGGGCAGCGTCAGCTTCTTCACTTCCTGCGCCAGCCGGTACCGTGCCGCTTCGTCGTCCAGGGTGAGGTAATCGCTCTCGAAGAACTCCTGCATACCCGAGGCCAGGAGGAACTGCGCCTGCGGCATATACGCCGCCACGCCGAATCCGGCGCTGTTTCCTGCCTCCGCGAGCGCCGTGAAATCCACCGAAGCGGTGAGGTCCTGCAGGCCGGGAAGATGGAACGCGTTGCCATGCGTGCGATGGCGATAGAAGGCGCGCAGCGTACCCTCCGTGCGTTCGGGAAGGTAGAACTCACCGCGCGTATAGCCGTAGTCGGCGAAGATCATGGCACCACGGCGCAAGGTACCCGCCACCGCCTGCACCCAGTACGGCAACTGCGGCAGGATTTCGCTGCGATAACCCGCTTCGAACTCGCGGCCGAGGTCCCGTTCCACATGGCGCACGGCACCACCCACCAGGCTGTCGGCGGGACGGTCGCTACGAACGAACCGTCCGTCGCCGTCCAGCACCACATGTTCCTCATACACCTCGCCGTCGCGGGTGGTGAAGCGCGTGGTGGGAAGCGCGTCGATGACCTCGTTCGCGAACAGGACGCCGTCCCACTCCGTTTCCAGCGGGCCGTCCAACCATGTCACCCGGGCGAACAGCGCGGCGGGAAGCGCCGCGTGCAGGCGTTCGCGCTGGCGCTCACGCAGGTCGGCGCTCGGCTCCAGGATCATGAAGCGCCGCGGCGCGCGGCCCGCGGCATCGAGCGCCAGCAGGGCGGCCTCGGCAAAGGCGCCGGTGCCGCCGCCGAGCTCGAGAAAATCGGCTTGCGGACCCAGCGACGCCAGCACGGGCTCGAAGGCACGCGCGACGCAGCGGGAGAACAGCGTGCCCAGTTCGGGAGCCGTGACGAAGTCGCCGTCCGCCCCGAATTTCGCCTTGCCTGCGCTGTAGTAGCCGAGGCCCGGGGTATAGAGGCAGCGCTCCATGAAGCGCGAGAAAGGCATCGGCCCCTGGGCGGCGATTTCCTCGCGGAGCAGGGCCGCGAGGTGGTCGGAATGGGCGCGCTCGTCGGCGGCGGGTTCGGGGAGTTTCGCGTTCATGCCGTACGTGTTCGAAATCGAACCCGCAGGATAGCGGATCGTGGCGCGCGGGGCGTCAAGTGACCCGCCTTTAGCTGGCCATCGTGTGGGAGCCGGCTTCGCCGGCGATCCCGCGGCGGCGGGCAATCTTGCCGCGAGTTCGCATCGCCGCTGAAGCGGCTCCCACAGCAAGCTCTCTAGAAATCCTGCTGCAGCGACAGGAACACGCCGCGGCGCGGTCCGAACTGCGGCGCGCCGACGCCGATACCCGACCCGTCACGGAGCTGGTAGGTGCGATCGAACGCGTTCACCAGGGCGAGCTGCGCATGGGTGGCGCCTGCCGGCATGAGATGGAAGTCGTGTGCCACGCTCAGGTTCACCTGGAAGTACGCAGGCATCGTATCGCCGTTCGGCACCAGGCCGTCGCGGCGCAGGCCCGAACCGAAGAGGTAGTCCGCACCGATCCGCGTGGCATCGTCGATCGCGTAGCTGATGCCGCCCGACGAGGTGTACTTCTGGTCGTGGTCGAGATGGATGAAGTGATCCTGGATATACGCGAGATCGTCCGGATCGAAGTTGTACTGACCCGTGATGATGCGCTTGCCGACAGAGCGGTTGTACGCGAAGTTGAAGTACGCGGTGAGCGCCCCGCCATCGTAGTTCAGGGTGAATTCGTCACCCTTCACCTTGCCCTGGTCGTAGTTGAACGTGGAGTACACCAGCGCGGTGCCGAACTGGCCTTCGTCCTGGATGCGGGACACCCGGCGGTAGTAGCTGTCGAGTCCCACGGTCCAGGCATTGCCGAGCTTCTGCGAGATGCCCACGTCGTAGTAGCTCGAGCGCTCGGCCAGCGGCGTGTCGTTGCCGTTGTCCGGCAAGGCGTTGGTGGTGCCGGCGAACTTCGCGATCGACGTCGGGCTGATCATCTCCGAAGCCGGCGGCGTGAAGTAGCGCGAATAACCCGCGTGGATGGTGGTGTTTTCGGTGGGCTGGTAGACGAGTCCCACGCGCGGACTGAGCTGGCTTTCGGGACGGAAGGCATCGTACCGGTCGGCACGTGCGCCATAGTTCACCGTCCACTTGTCGCCGATGCTCCATTCGTCCTGAAGGTAGAGCGCGTACGTGCGGGCGAGGATCCGGCTCGCGTCGACGATGGAAAGCGGCGTCGTCGACGCCTGGTTGCCGTCGGCATCCGCGGGGAATACAAGGGCGTCGTTGGTCGCGGTCGCCCGCTCGAACGACGCATACATGCCGTAGCGCAGCGTATGGTTGTCGCCCAGCGGCGTGGAGAAGTCGGCCTGCAACGTACTGGCGCGGTTGGCCCGACGCACGTTGGATGCGACGCCGTTGAACATCAGGTCGCCGATATCATCCGGGGTGAAGTTCAGGCCGCTGTAGCGCTGCCCCGCCGACACCTGGTACGCGGTGTTCCCGAGCTTGCCCTGCAGGCTCAGAATGCCGAAGCGCGTCTTTTCGCGCTGGCGCTCGTTCAACTGCGCCGAGTCGAAGTTGGTGACGTCGAGGTAGCCGAATGTCGGCTCCTGCCCGGGATTGTTCGGGATCTCGAAGCGGTTGTTCGTGACGCCGAAAAGGAAACTGAGGCGCGTATCCGCATTTATCAGGTAGGAGACATCGCCGAACGCCTTCACCTGGTTCGTATGGTCGTGGACCGGCTTGCGGCTGGAGGTCGGATTCTCGATACCGACATCGTTCTCGAGGTAGTTCGCGGTGAGGAACCAGCTCCAGGCCCCGCTGCGCCCGAACAGCGTCGCGTTCGGATTCACCGTGCCGAACTGCCCTCCCGTGATGCCCACGCTGCCGCCGATGCCGTCCTTCGACGGCGTGCGGGTGGTGATGTCCACGATGGCGGCCGTGCGGTCGCCGTACTGCGCGGGCAAGGCGCCGTCGAGCAGCTTCACGTTCTGGATCATCCGCGCGTCCAGTGTCTGGCCGAAGCCGCCGATGCTTTCGGGAATGAGCACGCCGTCGATGCGGTATTGCAGGTTGGCGTGGTCGCCGCGCACGTGCAGTTGCCCGTACGAATCCTGCACCACGCCCGGCGCCTGGAGGATCACCTGGTTCAGTGGCGTGGAGTCGCCCAGCGGCAGGGCCTGGATGGTCTGCCTGTCGATGACGTACTGGCTGCTGCCGGTATCGGGCGACAGACTGTTGCGTGCCTCGTCCAGCCGCGCGGTAACGTCGACTTCGCCGAGGTTCGTGGCTTTCTGCGGGGGGGCATCGCCGGCATGGGCGGCGGCCGCGGCAAGGGCGAGGGCGATGCAGGACGCGAGGCGAACAGGGGTCATGGGCTCACTTCGTAAAATGTTATAACGTATCAATAGTGTGAAGAGCGAAGCTTTCAGGTCGCTTTCGCCGGGGGCGACCGGACGCTTCATGGACGAATCACGTGACGGCGGCGACGATGTCGACGCATTCGCATCCGGAGTAACGACATGGCCAAGCGCGATCCCGCTTCGACGTCGAAGGAGATCGTTCCCGTCAGCGCCGATCGGGGTGAAAGCCCGGTCGCGAAGGCGATCCTGGAATTCGTCAGCCGTATCCCCGACAGCGAGGTGCCGCGAGCAGGCACGGGAACGGCCGAGGAGACGTGCCGCCATCTGGCGAGCGCCGCCGCGAACCGGGCGGCCATCACGGCCGGCTCGCTGGCCCTGCCGCCCGGCCCCCTGGGCTGGCTTACGGTGCTCCCCGAACTCGTCGCCATCTGGCGCATCCAGGGGCAGTTGGTCAGCGACATCGCCGCCGCGTACGGAAAGACGGCGAAGCTGGGGCGCGAACAGATGCTCTGGTGCCTGTTCCGGCATACCGCCGCCCAGGCATTCCGCGACGTGGCGATCCGCGTCGGCGATCGCCTCGTCTTCCGCACCGCGGCCACCAGCGTGCTGCAACGACTGGCGGGACGCATCGGCGTCAGCGTCTCCAAGCGCGCGGTCGGCAAGGGTATCTCGCGCTGGCTGCCCATCGTCGGCGCGCTCGGCGTCGGCGCGTATGCGTACTACGACACCGGACAGGTTGCGAAAACCGCCATCGACCTCTTCAGCGGCGACGTCCACATCGACGACGGCGACACGCCCGCGGCGGGAAAGCGCCACGCCACGACGAAGTCCTCCGGTACCGCTCGCGCTGCCGGCCGCGACGTGGCCACGGACGCAAAGCCGACCGCATCGGCCCGAAAGGCCGTGAAGAAAGCGGCGGCCAAGAAAGCGGCCGTGCGGAAGACGGCGAAGAAGGCCGCGCCGCGTGCGGCCACCGCCAAGAAAACCGTAGCCGGACGCAAGGCGCGCTGACGAAGCCCTCGTATCCGCGACGTGACGCGGGGCACGGTTTACGGCAAGCTCGTGCGCGTCGCGAAAGGAGTTTGCCGTGAACACGTCCCCGGTCGTCCTCGTCACCGGCGGTGCCCGCCGCGTGGGTGCCGCCATCGTCCGGCGCCTGCATGCGGCAGGTTGCTCGGTCGCCATCCACTACCGGCACTCCGGCGAAGACGCCGAAGCTCTCGCACATGACTTGAACGCCATCAGGGAAGGCAGCGCGGCTACGTTCCCCGCGGCGCTCGAGGACGACGCGGCGCTGCATCCGCTGATCGAGGCGGTGGTCGGCCGCTTCGGACGGCTCGACGGCCTCGTGAACAATGCCTCCGCGTTCTACCCCACGCCCATTGGCGAGACGACCGCAGCGCATTGGAACGACCTGTTCTCAGCCAACGCGAGGGCACCGTTCTTCCTCGCCCAGGCGGCGGCACCGGCCCTGCGCGAGGCGCGGGGCGCGATCGTCAGCATCGTCGACATCTATGCGGAACGGCCGCTTGCCGGGCATACCGTGTATTCGATGGCCAAGGCCGCGCTCGCGATGCTGACCCTTTCCCTGGCGAAGGAGCTGGCGCCCGAGGTACGCGTCAATGCCGTGGCGCCCGGCGCCATCCTGTGGCCCGCCTCCGGAAAACCGGAGGAAGCGGCCGAGAGCCTGATCGCGAAGACACCGCTGGGACGCAAGGGCGAGCCCGAGGATGTCGCCGAGGCCGTGCGCTGGCTGTTGCTGGAAGCGCATTACACAACCGGCCAGGTCATGCGCGTGGACGGCGGCCGCGCGCTGACGATCTGAGTGCGCTGTGTGGGAGCCGCTTCAGCGGCGACGAGCTTGCCCGCTGCCGCGGGATCGCCGGCGAAGCCGGCTCCCACATCTCATTCCTCAGTTCTTCGGACGGAACGCCGATTCGAGCAGCGCGCGGTCGAAGCCCTGGCCCGGGTCGCCTTCCTCGGCGAAGCGGTAGAGCGCGGCCGAATACACGCCGTGCATCGCGGTCTGGAACAGGCTGAGGGCCACCAGGGCGATCAGCGCCACCACGCCCACGACCACCATCAACGCAACGGACTGCGTTGCCGCGGCGGCGAAGAACAGGATGCCGCTCACGAAGATCAGGCAGAAGGTGAGGATGCCGCCGGCCAGGCCGATGCCGGCATTGCCGATGAGGTTCTCGCCCCAGGTCTGGCGAAGCAGCGAGGTGCTGCGCTTCACCGCGTCGACCGGACCCACGTCCTGCGCCGCGAGCACCGGCACCACGAGGAACGTCGCTACCGTCCATCCGAAGCCGAGCAGACCCGCGACGATGCGTCCGACGAAACCGAGACGCTCCTGCAGGGCACGCAGGATCATACCCACGGTGGCGGCGATGAGCGCATAGCCGATGATGTTGGGCAGCTTGCCCATCGCGGTACGGATACCGTCGCCGAGCGTGGGATTGCCGCCGTTGAGACGAATGAGCGCGGCCGAGGCGAGCGCGACGTTGAAGAAGATCACCACGCCGTACTGCACGAAGTAGAACAGGAAGCTCACCAGCATGAACATCGGCGAGACGTGTCGACGCTGCCCTTCGAAGTCCGCTTGATGATGCGCGATCAAGGTGTAGACCGGCCACGCGAAGGTGGCGACCACCAACAGCGACGCGAAGCCCGCCAGCAACGGAAAGAGCATCAGCTCCTTGTCCTGGCGAAGGATGGTGGCGCTGGCTTTCATCAGCGCCCAACTGCGTGCGAACTTACCCATTTCCTTGTTTCCCCCATGGTCCGATGTGGGAGGCGTTGTAGCATCTTGGCGGGTGCGCCGCCAGCTCCCACTTTTCCAGTGCCGCCATGGATGGTGGCAGCCGCTATAAAGCTGTAGGAGCCGCTATAGCGGCGAGAAGCCAACGAAGCGGGGACAACGTGCATCCACCGCCTGATCCACCGCCTAACCCCTCGCCGTCATGGCGGCTCCTACAGAGGCGGTACACCCCTCGTCCACCGCCAGCGGCTCGCTTGCAACCGGGAAGGCCGCCCACAGTTCCGCCATCGTCTTTCCACTGACGGGATGACGAACATCCGGCGCGATATCCGTCATCGGCTTCAGTACGAAAGCGTGGCGCAACTCGCCGCGCGGCACCTGGAGGTGGCCTTCGCCGCTACGCACGAGGTCGTCGTAGAGAACGATGTCGACATCCAGCGTCCGGCTGGCGTAGCGGTCGCCGCCGCGCACGCGGCCATGCCGGTCTTCCAGCGCGTGCAACCAGTCGTTAAGGGCTTCGGGTTCGAGGTCGCTGTCGAGGCCCACGGCCAGGTTGAGGAAGTCCGGCCCGTCGAATCCAACCGCCGCGCTGCGGTACACCGGTGAGACGTCCAGCCTGCCGAAGCGCTTGCGCAGTTCCGCCACGGCGAGGCCGAGCCAGCGCTCCGCATCGATGTTCGAGCCCAGGCTGAGGTAGGCGCGCCCCATGTCAGGCTGCCCGCTCGGCCGCGAGGCGAATGCCTGCGACAGCGTCGCGTACGTCACCACCCGACGGCTGCTGGAAGGGACGCAGTCCGAATTCGGGAAGGATCGCGATCAGGTGGTCGAAGATGTCCGCCTGGATGCGTTCGTAATCGAGCCACACCACGGTATTGGTGAAGCAATAGACTTCCATGGGAATACCCTGCGGGCCCGGATCGCGCATGCGGACCATGCGGGTCATCTTTTCATGCACGTCGGGATGGGCCGCCAGGTACGCGTCCGCATAGGCACGGAAGGCACCGATGTTGGTCTGCCGGCGCCGGTTCACCGGCAACTTGCCCGGTTCGCCCAGCGCCTCGTTCCAGCGGCGGATGTCCTCGCGCTTACGCTCCAGGTAGGCCTTGAGCAGGTACACGCTTCCGAAGCGCTCTATCTCCTCGTCTTCGAGGAACCGCACGCAAGCCGCATCGACGAACAGTTCGCGCTTGATCCGGCGTCCGCCCGACTCGGTCATGCCCCGCCAGTTCTGGAACGATTCGGAAATCAGCTTCCACGTGGGCACCGTGACGATGGTGCGGTCGAAATTACGCACCTTCACCGTATGCAGCGTGATGTCGATGACGTCGCCATCGACGCCCGCGGAAGCCATGGTGATCCAGTCCCCGACGTGCAGCATGTCGTTCGTGCTCAGCTGGATGCCGGCCACGAAGCCGAGGATGGTGTCCTTGAACACCAGCAGGAGCACGGCGGACATCGCGCCGATGCCGGACAGCAGCAGGCCGATGCTCTGGTGCGTGAGCTTGGTGATCACGAGCACCAGCGCCACGATCCATAGCGCCATCTGCAACAGCTGCACGATGCCCTTGATGGAGCGCTTGCCCGCCGGCGTGGCGCTGTACAACGATTCGAACGCGAGCAGCGCGCGGCCCATGGCCGAAATCACGCAGACGATGATCCAGCACACGGCGAGGCTGCGCACGAACGCGCCCACGCCATCGTCCACCGGCAGCAACAGGGCGATGCCGTAGTACACGACGATGCCGGGCAGCAAGCGCGCCAGCCAGCGGAAGCAACCGAACTCGTAGAGCGCGTCGTCCCAGCGCCAGTGCGTATGCCGCGTGGCCGCCCGCACCACGCGATGCAGGAACAGGCGTCCGAACAGGTCGACCAGCCAGGCGAGCACGATCAGCCCGCCGATCAGCACCACGCTTCGCCACACCGGCGAGGGGATGACCTCATCGAGGAACGTCTGGATGTGCCGTGGTTCGATCATTGCGGGCGCGTGCCGCGCTCGATGCGCACGCCGACCGCCTTCGCACCGCGTACCGCGCCCGGCTTGGACAGCTTGAGGCGAACCCAGGCAACACCGAATTCGTTCTGCACGATCTCGGCGCAACGCTCGGCGAGGGTTTCCACGAGACCGAAGCTCGAGGCTTCCACGTAGGCCTGGAGGCGCTTGGAGATCGATTTGTAGTTGAGGGTGTCGGCGATATCGTCGCTGGCCGCGGGGCGGCGGTTGTCGAAAGCCATTTCCAGGTCGAACGACAACGTCTGCCGGATACGCCGCTCCCAGTCGTAGATGCCGATGACCGCGTCGATGCGCAGGTCTTCTATGAAGACGATGTCCATGGGGGCGAGGCGATGAAAAGGTCTTACAGGGTCGGCGAGGAAAGACGATTGCGCAAGCGCGTTCCTGTGGGAGCCGCTTCAGCGGCGATGGGTGCTCGCGGCAATCCGGCCCGCTGCCGCGGGATCGCCGGCGTAGCCGGCTCCCACAAAGGGTGCTATTGAAGCGCGGTGAGGCTTTCGAGGTTCCAACGCGGGAACACTTGGATGGTTTCATCCTGGTGCTGGCCGGCGGCCAGCCGGATGGCGCCTGCCAGGGCGATCATGGCGCCGTTGTCGGTGCAGAACGCCAGGCGCGGGAAATAGACGCGGAATCCGTCGGCCGCGCCGGCCTGCGCCAGCTGCTCGCGCAAGCGCTTGTTCGCGCCCACGCCGCCGGCAATCACCAGCCGCTTCGCGCCCGTGGCCTCGAGGGCCCGCCGGCACTTGATCGCCAGGGTATCGACGATGGCCTCCTCGAATCCCCGCGCGATGTCGGCGCGGGTGGAGTCGCTCTTGTCTGACGCCTGCCAGGCCAGGAGCACCTGCGTCTTCAGTCCGGAAAAGCTGAAATCGAGCCCCGGGCGGTCGACCATGGGCCGCGAAAAACGGAAGCGGCCAGGGGTGCCCTGCTCGGCCAGCTTCGCCAGCGCCGGACCGCCCGGATACGGCAGGCCCATCAGCTTCGCGGTCTTGTCGAAGGCTTCGCCCGCGGCGTCGTCCAGCGTGTCGCCCAGGATCCGGTATTGGCCGATGGCCTTGACCTCCACCAGCATGGAATGCCCGCCCGACACCAGCAGCGCCACGAACGGGGGCTCCGGCGGATCGTCCTCGAGTAGGGGGGCCAGCAGGTGGCCTTCCATATGGTGTACACCGATGGCCGGCACACCGAGCGCCCAGGCCATGGCCCGCGCCGCCGACGCACCGACCAGGAGCGCACCGACGAGGCCCGGGCCCGCCGTATAGGCTACGCCGCCCAGGTCGGCCGGCGTCAGCCCGGCGTCCTTGAGGGCCTGGCGCACCAGGGGCAGCAGCTTGCGCACATGGTCGCGGCTGGCCAGTTCCGGCACCACGCCGCCGTACTCGGCATGCAGGGCGATCTGGCTGAAAAGCGCATGCGAAAGGAGCCCGCGGCCGGGCTGCTCCGGGTCCCAGCGCAGGAGGGCCACGCCCGTTTCGTCACAGGACGTTTCCACGCCCAACACGGGCTTTGAATTTCTGATCTCGATCACGTTATAATCCACGGCTCACCCGGATTCACGGGTCAGTTTAACCAAGTGGAGTTTCCATGCCGAGCGTTAAAGTCCGCGAGAACGAGCCGTTTGAGCTTGCCCTTCGCCGCTTCAAGCGTACGTGCGAGAAGGCTGGCGTGCTGGCCGAAACGCGCAAGCGCGAATTTTACGAAAAGCCGACCCAGGAGCGTAAGCGCAAGCGCGCCGCTGCTGTGAAGCGTCACCTGCGCCGTCTGTCCCGCGACACGACGCGCCGGACCCGCATGTACTGATGCACCGGCCGGCCCTCGTGGCCGGCATGGTACCGCGGCTGGCGCGTTCTCGCAGCCACCGCAAGCAGGCGGAAATCCCGAGCCGGCTTTGCCGAAAGGTGAAGCCGGCTTTTCGTCGTCCCGGAGAAAAGAGCATGAGCCTCAAGGCAAAGATCACCGAAGACATGAAGGCCGCCATGAAGGGCGGGGAAAAGGACCGCCTGGCCGTCATCCGCCTGGTCCAGGCCCAGATCAAGCAGCGCGAGGTCGACGAACGGATCGAGCTGGACGACGTGCAGGTCCTGGCCGTGCTCGAGAAGATGCAGAAGCAACGCCGCGATTCCATCGAGCAGTACGACAAGGCCGGCCGCACCGACCTCGCCGACATCGAGCGCTACGAAATGGGCGTCATCGATGGCTACCTGCCCGCCAAGCTCGACGAGGCCGAACTCGACGCCATCATCGAAGCGGCCATCGCCGAATCGGGAGCCAGCTCCGCCCGCGACATGGGCAAAGTGGTCGCTCTGGTCAAGGAAAAGGCAGCCGGCCGCGCGGATATGGCCGCCGTGGCAGGCAAGGTGAAGGCCAAGCTGTCCTAAGGAGCGGCCCAGGCCCTGCCCTTTGTGGGAGCCGCTTCAGCGGCGATGGGTGCTTGCGGACAGCTTGCCCGCTGCCGCGGAATCGCCGGCATAGCCGGCTCCCACGCCTAGACGCTTCACAGCCCCGCCACGCACGCCACCGCATCCTCCCCGCGCCCCAAGGAGGATATCCATGCTCAAGTACGCCATCATCTTCGGCCTGATCGCCCTCGTTACCGGCGCGCTCGGCTTCAGCCGCGTATCCGGCGCGGCCGCGACCATCGCCAAGGTTTGCTTCGCCATCTTCCTGATCCTGTTCGTGATCGCGATCCTGGCCGTCATCGGCGTCTTCAAGCTGGCCTTCTGACGCCCCTGCCGGACTCCATACGGAAGCGGATGCATGGCATCCTAGGGGACTGATGCGTGGCCGAATTCCCGACAGCTTCATCGATGAACTGCTGACCCGCGTCGACATCGTCGACGTGATCGAGCGGCGCGTGCCGTTGAAAAAGGCCGGCAAGGAATGGACCGCCTGCTGTCCCTTCCATAACGAGCGCTCGCCGTCGTTCTACGTGAGCCCGCAGAAGCAGTTCTTCCACTGCTTCGGTTGCGGCGCGCACGGCAGCGCGATCAAGTTCATCATGGACTACGACCGCCTGGAGTTCCCCGACGCCATCGAGGAACTGGCGCAGTCAGCCGGCCTGAAAGTGCCGTACGAGGGTGGCCGCGACGACAAGCCGCGCGAGGACCGCAGCGATCTCTATACCCTCCTCGACGAAGCCGCCTCGTTCTACCAGCGCGAACTGGGCAACAGCCCCGAAGCCCGCGCCTACATC
>NZ_JBNDHZ010000058.1:0-27931 GCF_056755355.1 Luteibacter sp. HAY1-4A | reverse complement strand
GCCGTGTGACGGTCCCGTCGGTCTCCGGTGCTCGCGGTTCCGCAGCTTCCTTCTCGTTTCGCGCTGCGCATATCCCTTATGATTCAACGGCCATGGGGGAGATCTCTTGAGTCGTATAAGCATCATCCTGCCCGCCAAGAACGAGGCGGCTGCCCTGAAAGACCTGTTGCCACGCCTGACCGCCGCCCAGCCGGGCGCCGAGATCATCGTTGTCGACGATGGGTCCACTGACGACACCCGCGCCATCTGCGCAGGCAACGGCGTGACCTGTCTCTCGGCGCCGTACTCGATGGGTAACGGCGCCGCCATCAAGCGTGGGGCCAGGGCGGCGACAGGGGACGTCCTCGTGTTCATGGATGGGGACGGACAGCACGACCCGGCGGATATCACACGGCTCGTTTCCCGGCTCGACGAAGGCTTCGACATGGTCGTCGGTGCGCGGTCCTGGGAAAGCCAGGCAGGCGTCGGGCGCGGCCTGGCGAACACCCTCTACAACTGGCTGGCCAGCCGGATGACGGGGCAGGTCGTGGCCGACCTGACGTCCGGCTTCCGCGTGGCCCGCGCCGCCCGTTTCCGCGAGTTCATCCACCTCCTGCCGAACGGCTTCTCCTATCCCACGACGAGCACGATGGCGTTCTTCCGAAGCGCCTACGGCGTGGCGTACGAGCCGATCAAGGCCGCGGAAAGAGTGGGCAAGAGCCATATCAAGCCGCTGAAGGACGGTATTCGCTTTTTGTTGATCATTTTCAAGATCGCGACGCTCTATTCGCCCTTGAAGCTGTTCGTTCCAGTGGCCTTCGCCTTCTTCCTCATGGGGAGCGCGAACTATGCGTACACCTATTTCCTGTACGGCCGCCTGACCAACGGCAGCGCATTGATGTGGAGTGCCGCCGTCATCGTTTTCCTGATCGGCCTCGTTTCCGAGCAGATCACGTCGCTGACGTACCGGCCGCACGAATGACGCGTGCCAAGGTCAGCGTTTGCGTTTCGACGTACAACCATCGTCGATACATCGCGGACTGCCTGCTTAGCGTGCTTTCGCAGGATGTTGACGCGGAGATGGAAATCTGGGTTGGCGACGACATGTCGACCGACGGTGCGTCCGATATCGTCGCAGCCCTGGCCGACGCCTGGCCGGGCCGGATACATCATGTCGTCCATACCGAGAGGCAAGGGCCCATAGGCAATCTTCGCAGCATGATCGCTCTTGCCGATGGTGACTTCATCGCGCACCTGGACGGAGACGACTTCTGGCTTCCCGGCAAGCTCCGCGAGCAGCTTGCCATGCTGCAAGACGAACCGGAGTGCGCCGCATGCTGCACCAACGCCTTCGTGTTCGACGATGAGCGCGAACCCGTGGGTATTTTCAGCAATGCGCGCTCGCAGCGATTCGACACAGACGGGCTGCTTCGCCGGGGCAATTTCCTGAATCACAGTTCGCTTCTCTACCGCGGACAGTACAGGAAGGCCTTGCTGGACCTGACACCTCCTTTCATCGATTACCGCATCCACCTGGCGCTCGGTGCCGCCGGTGGCATGGCGTATACCTCGAAGGTGTTCGTGGGATATCGGTCGAACTCCTCCGGATCGATGCTGGTTTACGACAACGATGCCGTTCGTCGCCAGTACTTCGAGGCCATCGAGGCTGCCTTGCCGGTCGTTCCTGTCAAGGTGCGAGCGGAGGCATGCGCCGATTTCCTTCGCCGCGTCTCGTTCCGGGCCTTGCGGCTTCGGAGCCCGGCGATGCTTCGGGCATGGTGGCCCGTGGCATTGAAAGGGGCCGCCGAAGCACCTGTCCGGTTTGCTTTCCGATGCCTTGGAAATTTCCTCATGGAATCCGCGAGGCAGGGTATGCAGTCGTTTTCTACTTCCGTCCTGCGTACGCGTACGCGCGTCATCTACTTTCGATAATCATGCTGAAGCGCTTTGCAAGAATGGCAAGGGCCGGCGTCCTTGGTTGGCTGACTCCACGGCGGTACGTTTGCGTGGTATGTGGGCATGGCGTGGGTGGCTTTCTGCCCTACCGGAATGGCACGTCGTCTCTTTCCGGTGCGATGCGGCTGCTCCGGCTCAACGGAAGCGATCTGGACCGCTTCGAATGCCCGCGCTGCGGGGCGACTGATCGCTTGCGCCACCTGAAACTCTACCTCGAAGCCGAGGGCCTGCCGGCTCGCATGAACGGAGCGCGGGTCCTGCACTTCGCGCCCGAGAAAAAGCTCGTCGAAATGATTCATGCGAGCCAGCCGGCAGAATACCTGCGGGCCGACATCGAACCACCTTCATCCGATGTGATCAAGGTCGATATCACGACGATGTCCTTCCCCGACGCTGCCTTCGATGTGCTCATCGCCAATCATGTGCTGGAGCACGTCGACGGCCTGGAGGCGGCGCTCAAGGAGATCGCGCGAGTTCTGGCGCCGGGCGGCTTCGCCATACTGCAAACTCCCTACAGCCTCGTTTTGACCAGGATGTTCGAGGATCCCGGCATTTCGACAGCGCAGGCGCGCCTCGAACTCTACGGCCAGGAGGATCATGTCCGCATCTTCGGTAACGACATTGCCGAGCAGATAACACGCCTGTCGGGGCTGCGGCCATGCGTGCGTACCCACGCCGAGGTTTTGCCCGGCATCAGCGCGAGGCGGTATGGCGTGAACCCGCTGGAGCCGTTCTTCCTGTTCGAGAAAGCAGCGTTAACGGAAGCGAGGCAGGCCGTAGCGGAGCAGTAATGCGAGCTTGCGCGGCCACCAGGTAAACGCTGAGTAATACTGCGAAGTACCGATAGTCCGGGCCTTCTGTAATCGTTGCCGGTGAGCGCAAAGCGATTTGCGCTGGCGCCAGGCAGAGACGACCGCTTCGACATAGACCTCTTGCAGAAGTCGACGATCCCTTCGAATAGCGGAAAACACCAGCCCTTCTCCCATCAGGGTCGTCACATGGGCGCCAAGCGCGGGAAGCAGCCACATTCCAGGGGTGAAGACCACGAGCAGGAAGGTCTTGTTCCTCTCGCTAAGGCGTCGACGCCGGTACGTCGTGAGCAGTTTTCCTTCGTTCGCGCGGTTGCCGCCGAAGCTCTGCCCTTGCATGTGGCGATATCCGGAAGCGGGCACGCAGCGAACATCGTATCCGCGTTGCCGAGCCGCACAGCAGAGATACATGTCTTCGGCAAGGGACTCCAGCCAGAGGGGGAAGCCGCCGAGCGTGTCCCACAGTGTTCGGGGAATCCACATGCACGCCCCGATACTCATGGCGACGTCGGGATGCCCGTCGTCCGTCACGGGAACCGGATTCATGAAAGGATCGAGCTGGCACCCCCTGTCGACCAGGGCGCCTGTCGACCAGTCGAACTGGGGAGCGGTCAGGATGGCAGGACGAGGTGTCCGTCGAGCGTCCGCGAGGAAGGTCGACAAGGCGTCGGGGAGCAGGGCTGCATCGTTATTGAGCAGCAGGATGTACTCGCCCCGGCTGGCAGCCACCATGCGGTTGTTGGATTCGCAGAAGCCGACGTTCGATTCGCTCCGAATGACCCGGACATCGGGGTGTCGCGCCAGGACATCGAGGGACGCGTCTGTCGAGGCATCGTCGTGCACGATGATTTCGTAGGGTTCGGCGAGGTCTTGTGCCTTCACGGATGCCAGGCAGGCGTCCAGCATGTGCTCGCCGTTGAAGTTGGCGATGCATATCGAGCAGATCATCGACTTGCGCTCCACGACCTCTCGAGTCCGTCGCGCAGTGCAACCCGAGGAGTCCAGGCGAATGCCTCGCACGCCTTGCTGTTATCGAGAACCACTCTGTTGACGTCGTAAGGCGTGGCCGGTCGGTACTCGCGTACCACGGTTTTTCCTGTGATCTCGTCGATCAGGTCGAGCAGTTGGTTGAGCCGCACGGGAATACTGCTCGAGGCATTGAAGGTGTGCATTCCCATGCTGGTCGGCTGGCCGAGGACGTTCATGATGAGGTCGATCAGGTCGGACACGTAGAGGTAGTCGCGAGTCGCCTGACCATCGCCGCGTATCACGACGGGCTCGCCGGTCATCGCCGAATGGAACACGGTCGGTACGATGCCGAAGCCCCTTCGGTAGGGTTGTCCGGGGCCATAGACGTTGGACGGGCGAAGCACTGTGACCGAGTGCCTGCCTTCGTGCGCCCAAGCCGAAAGGAACGCTTCCGCGGCTGCCTTCCCTGCGCTGTAGTAGGCCTTCGGCTCCATGTGCGACGTCTCGGTGGCATTCCGCTCCTTTACGTCTCCATAGATGGCTCCGCCGGTCGACACGAAGATCATGCGTTTCGGTTTCAGACCGATGCTTGCTTCCATGAGTTCGAGCAGCGGACGCAGGTTGTCGTCGAGCTCCGCCAAGGGCTTTCCCGCGCTGGAGCCGGGGGTGCTGGTACCCGCGAGCCATACGATGCCTTCGACGGTGCGCAGCAAGCCGGCGTAGTCCTCTGTCGTGAGATTGCCGGTCACCAGCGACTTCACGTTCCCGAATACGAAGGGTCGCCTTGACAGCGCCACCACGTCATACCCGTCGTTCCGAAGACGACGAAGCAGATGCGAGGCGATGAATCCGTTCGCACCTACGACCAGTAGTGTCGGCTTCATGGTCCGGGACAGGTTGGGGGCCATGATGTCAGCGTACTCTCGAAGGAATGAGTTGCAGGAAGCCTGAAACCGCCGGATGCGACACCAGCCAGCCGACCGCCACATGAACGAGTAGCGCCAGGCCGATGCCGCCGCCAACACCCATCCATGACTGGGGCAACAAGGCAGCGCAGGCGACGGCGACTGCGCCCGTGCACCCGGCTACCACGAGGGTTGGCACAAGGTCGCGTGCCTGTGCCGCGGCATTGTAGCGGAGTATATCCCCCACGAAATATGCGTTGAGCAGGTAGGACACCGCGCTGGTAATGACGGTGGACCAAGCGATAGCCGTTATTCCCCACGGGGCGCTGGCCAGAAGCAGCGCCACCGCAAGCGTCTTCTTCGCGACCTCCACCCGCAGCACGAGCCGCGGCTCGCCGATGGCGTTCAGTGCGACCAGGCTGAGCACGTGGGCAGGCCAGGGGATGGCACCCAGGGCCAGGATCGACAGGAGCGGGCCTGCCGGCGCCCAGCGTTCGCCGTAAACCAGGTCGACGATCGGGCTTGCATATACGGCGAGAACGATCATGAGCGGAATGAAAGCGAAGAGGCTCATGAAGAGGGCGGCGCGGTGCACCCGCCTCACCTCGACAAGGTCATGCCTTGCAGCCGACAGCAAAGGTAATCCCAGCCGATTGAGAAGAGCTGCGGCGAACGATGTGGGTGCCTGCTGCGTATTCTGGGCCAGCGAATAGAAACCCAGGTCGCGTGCGGTGAACATTCGGCCGATGATGACCGCCTGGAGACGGTTGTAAGCCGTGTCGATGAGCCCGGCCACCAGCATGTAGCCGCCAAAAGAGAGAATCGATCGTGCATCGCTGTGCCGATAGCGTCCCGACGGGCGCCACCCGGAAGCGATGTAGAGCATGAGCGTCCTCATGCCGATCGATGTGATGGCTTGCGCGACCAGCGCCCAGGCGCCCGCACCTGTCATGGCCACCAGGATGGCGATGGCACCGGATGCCAGTGAGCTTCCCACTTCCACGCGGGTCCTGACCTGAAAGCGCAATTGCTGGGTAAGCAGCGCGTCCGGAACGACGGCAAGAGCGTTCAGGGGAAAAATCACGGAAAGGGCGATGCACATCGCCGAGATCTCGGGTCTCCCGTAGAAATTCGCGATGGCGTGCGATGCAGCGATCAGGACACCCATTGCCACCATGGAAATGGCAAGGTTGATGATGAACGCCGAGGTTTCCTCGTTGGCAGTCGTGCGCTGTCGCTGAATCAGCGCCAGGCCCGTGCCGGAATCTACGAAGACATTTCCCAAGGCCGTGAATACCAGCACCATGGCGACGACACCGTAGGCCGAGGGGTCGACAAGGTGGGCCAGCACGATGGTCACGCCGAACTGCAGCACGTAGCGAACGCCGATTTCGAGCCCGCCCCAGCGAGTCGCGTGCTTGACGGCGCCGGGTACGCTCAAGTCAGCGGGCCTTCGCCGGCACGCCCATCACGCGAACGCCACCAGCAACCGGTTCGGCCACGCACGCGCCGGCGGCTATGAATGCGTCGTCGCCGATCGTCAGCGGGGTATCGTGAAGTCCATTCACGACGCTGGCGCCGATACCGACGAAAACGCGCGAGCCAATGTGGACGTGTCCGGCCACGTGCGCGCCGGGGGAAAGGATGGAGTAGTCGCCCACGCGGCAATCATGCGAAAGCGTGGCGTTGACGTTGACGTGGACATGCTTGCCCAGCGACACATTGACGGTGAGGACCGCGCCGGGGAATAGGATGCAGCCCTCCCCGAGTGCCGCGGTACGGTGCAGGCCAACGGTTGGATCGCAAAGCGTCGCCGCTGACATGCCCCGGGAAACACAAAGCCGAACCGCGCGCTCTCTCAGTGCGGGATCGCCGACCGCTGCGATGAAGCCCCATCCGTCGCAATGACCGGACTCGATCGCATGCACCGCGATGCCGTTGATGGTCGTCTCGCGCAGGTAGGCTTCCTCGACGACGAACGCCATGGCATCCGGCGCCACCCCGCAGCGTTCCGCGACGAAGGCGACCTCGCGCGCGTGGCCCCCTGCACCAAAAATGGCGAGTTTGTCGTGATGGCTCATGAGCGCACGAGGCCGTGCTCGCATGAAAACGCGATCACGTCACAGATGAGGTGGATGTCGTCGAGCGTGAGCGACGGGCCGCTGGGAAGCACGATATTGCGCGCGGCGACACGCTCCGTATATTCGAGCGATACGGTTGGCGCCTCGTGGGCATAGGTCTTCATGCGGTGGCAGCCTGGCCAGAAATACTTCCGCGCGAGAATATTCTCCGCGTGCAGGATATCGACCAATTCGTCGCGTCCCACCTTCGACGGCTCATCCACCGAAGCCACGATGTAGTGGTAGTTGTTTTCTTCCTGTTCGTCGTACGTCACGAGGGTGATGCCGGGGATGCCCGCCAGGCGCTCACGGTAAACCTCGTAACGAGTGTGGTTCGCCTCGACGAACGATGACAAGGCTTCGAGGTTTGTCAGGCCCATGGCTGCGCTGGCTTCCACCATCTTACCGTTGGTGCCATCGTGTACGACGTTGTCGTAACCTGCGAAGCCGAAGTTGCGCATCAGCCGCATCGTATCGGCCAGCTTGTCGTCGTTCGTGACAACAGCACCGCCTTCCAGCGTGTTGAACACCTTTGTCGCATGGAAGCTGAGCACTTCACACGCGCCGAACGAGCCGATGCGTTTCCCGCGGTAAGTGCAACGATAGGCGTGGGCGGCATCGAACAGCAACTGCAAACCACGCTCGGCGGCGATGTCGGTCAGCGCGTCGATATCCGCAGGCCGGCCCCAGGTGTGCACTGCGATGATGCCCGTGGTTCTCGGCGTTATGGCGGCACGTACCGAAGCAGGGGAAAGGTTGTGCGTAACGGGATCGATGTCCGCGAAAACCGGAGTGATTCCCTGCCATGCAAGGGAATGGGCGGTCGCGACGAAGGTCCACGACGGCACGATAACTTCACCCCTCAACCCCGTCGCGCGAATCGCGATCTCCAGTGCGATGGTTCCATTACATATGGCCACGCAGTGGCGGACGCCGAGATCGCTGGCGATGCGCTGCTCGAGTTCCTGGACAAGCGGGCCGTTGTTCGTCAGCCATTTCCTGTCCAGCATGGCGTTGATTCGCGCCATGAACGCCGACCGGTTCCCGGTATTGGGGCGTCCTACGTGTACGGGCTCCTGGAAGCGCGGCGGGGCACCGTGAATGGCGAGCGGGAAACGGGTCATGGTCGTCATGGGTTCGGTCGCTTTTGAAGCAGTGTGACGGGGCATTGATTGGCGTTCAATCCCGCGCTACCGACGCTTGGACGTCAATCGGCCATAGATGGCGGCATACCGGTTCGCCGCATCGTCCCAGGTTCCAAAAACGGCGCGGGCGGCAGATCGGGCAGAGGCGCCGAAAGCCGCGTTCGCGTCGGGGTTTTCCAAGGCTGCGATCGCCTCCGCGTAGCCGGAAGGGTCCCCGCAGAGGAAACCGTTTTTTCCGTGTTCGACCACCGTCGCATGCGCGGGCATGTCGGTCGCGACGATCGGCAGGCCGGCGGCCTGGGCTTCCAACATGGTCTGCGGTCTTCCCTCGGCATGGATGCTGAGCGTGATGAGCCCATGGGCTCTGGGGAACCAGGTCGAGGCCAGCTGCGCCGGCGCCGCCGCTCCATGCCAGCGAACCCACTCGGGAATGGCGACTTGCTCCTGCATCGGACCAAGAAGATGCAAGGTGCGCGGCTGATTCCGAAAAAGAGGTTCCGACCATTCGAACAGATGACCGAGCTTGTTCGCTGTGAGGCGGGTCACCGCGATCCACTCCGGATGGGGTTGAAGCTGCCGGACGACGTCGTACCAGACGGGATCGATGCCGAAGGACACCGAGACGATCCGCGCCATGTCGCCGAAAGCGGCTTCGAGCTTCGGAACCATCCACTCCGCGTTAGGACAGATGGCGACGGCGCGACCCTTGAACACCCTTCGGAGGAGCCTTCTCATGGTTGGAATGCCAAGCAGATTGAGATCGTTGCCCAGCACGGAGACAACCAGGGGCTTACCATCGGAGGGCAACGGCAATGCGCACTGTAACCAGTTGACATGATAGATATCGACGTCGCGTTCCCGTCGATATGCGCTCCATAACATGCGCACCAGGCGCAAAGGTACAGAGATGCCGCGTAGCCCACGCTCGCGCATCAAGTGGGACACGCCCCCTGCGGCCATCAGTTCACCCAGCCAGCGCGCTTCATCGGCCGTGGCCGCGCTGCGTACGTTCTCCGGCAGTTCACCGGGCGGAGCCCACAGACGCAATTCCGTACCGGGGACTCTCGCGATGCCACCGGCCAGGTGGCGTATGAACACGCCACGCCAGTCGGTTCTGTCGGCCGGGTAGGACGTACTGGTCATGAGAATCTTCAAGTGCCCGCCTTCGCGGCACCGCCGCCATACGTTTCCGCACGCTTTTTTAGCGATTTGATCGAGTCGTCCAGGCGACCGTTGAGGTTCAAGCGATGGAGTGCCGCCATGTGCTCTGCCACCAAGTCGGTTTTCCCGAGCACCAGCGCCTCCCGCACGACTGTGATGTGGTAGGCAGGTTCGGCAGGTTCCGCGGCACTGGAAGCTTGTGCCATACGGAACCCGAGTTCACGATCTCCCAGGCCGTTCCATGCGAAGTCTCCATAAGCGGCCAGTAGGCGGCCCCTCGGCCTGGGATGGCTCAGAGCGGCTATGTAAAGCCGCAGCAACTGATCCGCCGGGAGCGCGCACAGATCCTTGAGATTGCAGGAACTCAACGACATGATCGAACTCTCGTCTTCGATCGTGGGTGGGCGCCGCTTGAGTTTCCGTTCCATCGAATCCCACCATTCCATCTTGATGGGTTGATGCATGCGGGCTGCAAAATAGATAAGCGCCTGCTCGGGAAGCGTGGACGAGCCGGGAAGCGCCGCTGCTTGTTCCAAGGGTGGCCCAACCAACTGGACAGCAGGGGAGCTTGCCTTGTATCCCGACACGATGATGTAGGTTCGCCCGAGTTCGTACTGCGCGCGCGGCGAATCGGGAGCGCGTACCACCAGTTCCTGAGCCAGCCTGACAGGGTCACCCCAACGATACGCGGAGTAGGCGGTGAGAGTGCCCCAGTACGCCAACGCAAGGCCTGTCAACACGTTCCGCGCGAGTGGATGTCCTATCCTTACAGCTGTGCCGTTGCCCCTAAGCGCCGTCATCAGACCGAGTACGATGCCGAAGCTCGCAAAATAATTGCGGTGCTCGTAAACCAGTTCTAGCGGGATTATTGTAGCTGTCAGGGATTGCGCAGCGAGGAACCAGGCGATCCCCAGTGAAAACAGAGGCGTGCGGTGCCGAATGGCGAACGCAAAGCTGGCAAGGATCACCAAGCCTACGATGCTTATCAGTGTCGCGGGGGGCGAAAGGAGGCTCGTCGATGCCTTGAATTCATCGTGATAGAAGGAAAGGGCCGACGGCGTCGGGACGACGATCCATGCGAGGTAATCCAGCACGATCCGCGCCTCGCTTAGGAGGCGGGTGGTCATCGTGAAATCGCGGGTGGCCCAAGTGGAAGCGCGAAATAGCGTAGGTCCGACCCATACGAGACCCAGCAGACCGGGAATGAACAAAACGAAGGCGAACAACATCGCGATGCGTCGCGGAAGGCGCTGCCCTGGACTCTTGTCCCGAAACATCAGCCATTCGAGGAGGAATGCATACAGCGGTGTGAGAACCGCCGTCTCCTTGGATAGAAGCCCCAATCCTGTGGCGAGCACGAGCGAGATTGCGCAGAGTGCAAATCCTCCCTGTGAACGCTGCATGCGCTGACGGCCCACGATGTATCCGAGCAGGCCAAGCAGGACGAAGACGTTCGCGAGGCTTTCCATGCGCTGCACGACGTAAAGCACTGCAGTGAGATTGATGGGCAACAGGAGCCAAGCTGCGGCGACGAGGGCCGCGGTCCGGCTGGCGGACCCGTCTGGCGTCTGGCCGTCGTCAATCAGTCGGCGTGCAATGAGGAAGACGAGCAGGCCGTTTATCAGATGAATGATGACGTTCGTAAGCTTCATCGCCATCGGATCGACGCCACTGGCGTGGATGTTGAGGGCGAAGCTCAAGGAGGCGAGCGGCCGCTTGAAATCGCTCGATGGGGAGGACAACGCTGCAGAAGTAAGTTCTGCGAGCGACAGGCTTCTTATGCGAAGGTCTGCATTGTCGACGATGTTTGGGTAGTCGTCGAACAGCCAAGCGCCGTGAAGGCCCGGAACATACGCAAGAAAGGTGACGAGAAGTGCAACGGCCACCCACAGCCAGGGACGTGTGGCTGATTGCAGGATAGATTGGTACTTGCTCAAGGTCCGCAACCGCAGGTCATCATGGTGTATTTCTCTCCTCGCTCAAGGCCAGTCCAGCTCTCAGATGGGCTATCTCGTTTCGCCAATATCCTTGCCGCTCGAGTATCCTGTCGTGCAACCACGCCATGCCCGTGCTAGGTCCACGCGTTGGGGCGCGAGGCAGTGTGTCAAAGTAAGCGAGATGCGCGAGCCCAAGTCCTGGAGAGCCGGAACGCCCGAGTGCAGCAGCCTGTTCCAGCGCCGCTTGCGGCGACGGCGATAGCTTCAATGCTGCATTGAATCGCGTTAGCGCGGAAGCGGCATCGGCCCTCTCCAGCGCCAGCACACCACGGATATGCATGAGGTCTTGCATCCTGCCCGGTATGGATGCGATGACGGGATTGGATGCGGCGGCGTCGAGGATGTCAAGGATGGCCTCATCGTCGAGTACCGGGCAGCGTTGCGCTCCCGCGTTCCGTACGGCCGCTATGCCCCAATTCAAGATAATTCGGCCTGGGTCACGATCCGCGTGACGCAGTGCGAACTCCGCATTTCGTATGTCCTTCTCGTCGACAATGCCCGTCTGGCACCGCAAATCAATCAAAGTCAGAGCCACCTGCGGCTCTTTGCGAAAGTCGGCCTGTCGCGCAGCGAGCCGCCGCGTGCCGAGATCGGGCCACCCCGCTGCACCTTCGATTTGCGCGGCATAGGTTTGTGCGCGGGGAGACCCTGGCGATTGTTCGGCCCAGACGAGTGCTTGCGCCTCCGGATCGTTCCAAAGCCTAACTAGCTGCAGGGAGAGAAAGCTCATGCCGGTAAGGAGAGCCGCGGCGCAGGTAATCGCCGTACGTGGCCGAATGGATTGCCCGACGGCGAGGGCTGCGGGCCAAAACATCAGCATCGCCGGCAAATAATTTCGGTGCTCGAAGTAAAGTTCCAGCGGAAGCGAAGTTGACTCGATCAGGTGGCCGCAGAAGTAGAATAGGGTTCCCATGGCGAACGCCGGATGGCTCTTCCTGAGACGTGTCGCCACCACGATGATCGCGAAGCAGGCTAGGATCGCGGGTGCTGTCCAGAACGGATGCCATACGTCCGTCGCCGCAGGGTATTGATCATGAAAAACGCTGCCAGTTGTCGGTACGACTAACCACAGCTGGCCTAAGTACCTCCAGATGATGGGCGGTTCGGTGAGCAGTCGCTGGCCGACAGTCCATCCGCGGTAGGCGACGGAAGCATTGTCGATACCCCTGAATGCGAACCAGGTGAGGACGGAGCCGATCGCGATGATCCAGGGCCAGCAACTGATCCTTACTAGAGCGCGATAGCGCCGGCCATGATGGCTTAGCGTCGGCAGGCAAGCATCGATCGCAACAACTAGGAGCGGCAGCAGGATGCCATTGGCTTTCGACAGCGTCGCGAGAAGAGTCAGGCTGGGAATGCCGAGAAAAATTGCGATGCCGCTCCTTCCTTTTTCGATGGCATCGCGTCCGAGCAGCCAAAGGTGAAGGCCGACGAGGACGAACGTCGCGGGAAGCATGGCTTCGCGCTGCACAACATACAGAACCGTCGACACGAATAGTGGGTGGAGGAGCCACGCACCGGCGCCGACGCAAGCGGCGAAGCCACGCGGAAAGTTCTTCACCCCGAGGACGCCCGCGATGCGGAAGAGCAGCCATGCAAGCAAAGCGCCGTTGAGCAGGTGTATGGCGATGTTAGTGCGCTTGAATGGCTCAGCCGCAGTCGGCCAATCGTGGCCGTCGAAAAGGAACGAGAGTAGGGCGATGGGGCGGCCTGTTGGATCCGCCGTTCCAGAGGTGATGTAGCGGGCGAATGCCGGTGTGTTGTCGATGGGGCCTTGGGCTCCCAGGGAAGGTAGGTTGGCATGGTCGTCGAAGACGAAGCCGCCACCGACTCCGTGTGCATAGATCCAGGCCGTCAGGACGAGGAGCCCCAGCACGTACGAAAGCAACACAAGCGTATGACGATCTAGGCGCACGGCATCGGTCCAAAAGAAAAGGGGCCGCGAACGGCCCCCTTTCAATCGATCTTGAAGCTTCTTAGCTACGGCAGGAGGTCGGAAGGTATGCGTCCGGTACGTTCGTACCCGCGGCGGACTTGCAGTTCCAGGAGATCGAACCGCCCTCGTCCGTCGGCGAGAGCACGAGCGTATTGGCGCCCGAAGCCTTGATCTTATCGTTCGATTCCTTGCCGAAGACCGCCGTAATCTTGCCGCCAGTGACGTCGATCGATTCAACATACTTGCCGCTGATGGACGTGATTGTCTCAGGCAGGCCTGCCGACTTGTTCTCGCCCGGCCAGTGGCCCTTGTTGTTGTAGAACTCCGCCACGGCTGTCTTGGCACCATCGGCCAGATTCATGCCTTCCGACACCTGGGTGCGGATCAGATAGTTCTGGTACTGCGGGATAGCAATGGCAGCCAGGATCGCGATGATTGCGACGACGATCATCAGTTCGATGAGCGTGAAGCCCTTCTGGATGTTCTTCATGGAGTTTCCTCGTAACTGTGGACTAACCGAAAAAAAGTGACGCCCCCTGAGCCCTAAGCATTTGCCCCCATGGGGCAGCAGCTCCCTCACTTGCTTTGGTCAGGAACCGACCAGGAAGCTCGCCGCAAAGCGTGCATCGAACATGCCATTGCGTTCGCGACCGGCATATTCCCTCATATTTGCCGGTCCCGAGATTGTGCATCCGGTCACGCTTGGCGAGCAACAGGAAAATTTCGAGGATTCAGGATGTTGGGTGCCACAAGTGAGTGACGATTTAGGTCATTAAGTGACAACTTGCGTCACCCCCTGCATGAGCTAGGGAGGAATCGCGGGTCGATCGTTCCTTTGCACGCCCAACTGATGCTACCGCCCTCGTCAACTGGAGACAAAAGAAGGTTGCTGCCATGCAAGGCGTCGTTGCTGTCGGCAGTCTCGTAACTTACTTTGATGGCCCCGCCTGACTGCACCTCCACCTCGCTTACGTATTTGCCTCCCAGTGAAGTTCCCGAGGGAAGACCGGCGGACTCGTTCGTGCCAGGGAACCCACCGGTGTTTGTCTTGTACTCCCATATGGCTATTTTGGCGCCGGTTGCGACAGTTAGTCCTTCCGAAACTTGAGTGCGGACGACATAGTCGCGATAAGCGGGAATAGCAATCGCGGCGAGGACGGCAATGATGGCCACGACGATCATCAATTCGATCAGGGTGAAGCCCTGCGTGGGGTTAGGTCGCGACATGTAAGAGTCCTCGGTATGTAGCAGGGGTGCAGGGTGCATGTTTCATACCAAGTCTTTTATGGTAAGGGTGACGTTTCGGAGTCTGTGATACGCAACACGCTTGCGCAGGCGGGGCCGGAGAGTGCTTCATCCTTGCGTGGGACAACAGGTAACCGTACCGTCCTTCTGTCTCGACTCCAAGGAACCTGCCACTATGAAGCCCTTCTTCGCCGCGCTGGCCCTCGCACTGGCCTCCGGCCCAGTCCTGGCCGCCGACGCCGACAACGCAGCCCCGCATCCGTTCTCCATCCGCGACCTGGTGATGATGGACCGCGTAAGCGATCCCCAGCTGTCGCCAGACGGGCGCTACGCGCTGTTCTCGGTCCGGGCCACGGATTACGCGGCAAACAAAGGCGTCAACTCCATCTATATGGTGGATCTCAACAAGCCGCCGCAGCCGGTGATAGTGGTCGAGAAGGGCTCGTCCCCGCGGTGGGCGCCGGACGGCAAGTCGATCTACTACACAGCCCCGCAGGATGGCACCGCTCAGGTCTGGCACCGCGCCTTCGATGCGGACAGCACGGGCAAGGGCCTGTCCCTGAGCGTGCGGGCTGGCGAACCGGTGACCACTGCACCCCTGGACGTCAATGCGTTCAAGCTCTCACCGGACGGCTCGAAGCTGCTCCTGAGCTACGACGTGTTCACCGATTGCCCCGACCTGGCCTGCACCAAGGAGCGTCTGGACGGCCGGGAGAAGGACAAGTCCACCGGCACCATCTACGACAAGCTCTTTGTCCGTCACTGGGACACATGGGCGGACGGGCGCCGGTCGCAGCTGTACATCGCCGACGCGAACGCGCCCTCCCAGCCAGTCCTGCTGAGCCGCGACATCGATGGCGACGTGCCGAGCAAGCCCTTCGGCGGGGACGACGAATTCGCGTTCTCGCTGGATGGTAAGACGGTCTACTTCGACGTCCGCATCGCCGGCAAGACCGAGCCCTGGTCGACCAACTTCGACATCTATAGCGTGCCGGCCGACGGCTCGGCGGCTCCGGCGAATCTCACCGCCGAGAACCCGGCGTGGGATGCGAACCCGCTCGTGTCGCCCGATGGCAAGACGCTTTACTACACCGCCATGAAGGAACCGGGCTCTGAGGCCGACCGTTTCGGCATCATGGCGCTCGACCTCGCCTCCGGCAGCAAGCGCGAAGTCGCTCCTTCGTGGGACAGTTCCGCCGGTGCGCTGCAGATCTCGGCCGACGGCAAGACCCTCTACACCACGACCGACGACAACGGTCAGCATCCGCTTTTCGCGATCGACACGGCGACTGGCAAGGCCACCATCTTGGTCACCGACGGCTCGGTCTCCGCGTTCTCGGCCCAAGGCAAGAAGATCCTGCTCAGCCGCGAGGACCTGAAGCGCCCGGCTGACCTCTATACGGCCGACCTCAACGGCAAGGGCCTCAAGCAAGTCACCCATTTCAATGCCAAGCGGATCAAGGGTGCGCAGACCGGCGATTTCGAGTTCTTCACCTTCAAGGGCTGGAATAACGAAACCGTGCAGGGTTATGTGGTGAAGCCGGTCGGCTTCAAGCGCGGCAAGACCTACCCGGTAGCCTTCATCATCCATGGCGGTCCGCAAGGTGCGATGACCAACAGCTGGAGCTACCGCTGGAATGCGCAGACCTATGCGGGGCAGGGCTTCGCCGTGGTCACCGTCAACTTCCACGGTTCCACCGGCTACGGCCAGGCATTTACCGAATCCATCTCGGGCGACTGGGGCGGCAAGCCGTTGGAAGACCTGAAAGCTGGCTGGGGTGCGGCACTGTCGAAGTACAAGTTCCTGGATGGCGACCGCGCCTGCGCCCTCGGCGCAAGCTATGGCGGCTACATGGTTTACTGGATGGCCGGCAACTGGAACCAGCCGTGGAAGTGCTTCGTCGACCACGACGGTGTCTTCGACGCACGCGCCATGTACTACGAAACAGAAGAACTGTGGTTCGAGGAAAAGGAAAACGGTGGTACGCAGTTCGACCACCCGGAGAACTACGAACGGTTCAATCCGGTCAACCACGTGAAAGACTGGCGCGTGCCGATGCTGGTCATCCACAGCGGCAAGGACTTCCGCATTCCCGACACACAGGGGCTCGGTGCGTTTACCGCGCTACAGCGCCGCGGCATTCCGAGCAAGCTGCTGCACTTCCCGGACGAGAACCATTGGGTGCTGAAGCCGCAGAACAGTGTGCAGTGGCATGAGACGGTGAATGCTTGGTTGAAGGAGTGGACGTCGCCAGAGAGCAAGTGACTTAGCAACAACGGCGACCATATGGTCGCCGTTTTTTGCCTCGAGTCCAGCTACACCACGGTCTTCGCAGCATATTGCTCCGGTTCCTGAGGGCTGGGCTATCATCCGGGCAGGGATGGCTTCAGAGGCCTACAACGACTCGTACATGAATAGGCATGGTTCATGCCGGCTGAGGAATGTGCATATGGCATCGCAGGGGGGCGCCTGTCGAGCGCGTACGCGGTTGCAATCACACCGTCTCATGGCGCTTACGAGCCCGAGGTCGTACTGACGGGGCAGGGATTCAGCAGCGCGCTGGCGGAGACAATCACTTTCCCTGGGCGAGCATGAGCTTTTGACATGGTGGACGAGATTCAAACATTCAAATATACAAAGCTTAGGCGGCTAGGCTTTGTTCTGGCCGCTGCCTTCACGGGAGTGACAACATACATTTCAGCTGTTTCGGTCCAGAGGTATCCAGTCGAGCAATACCTGTCCGTTCTTCTTGTATTCATCCCCGTGACTCTGGTTGTGATTGCGGCGGCTGTATTCGCGCACAGGGACATTGTTATATCGCTTGACGGAATTCGTCGGCCCTATCTTGGCCTGCGCGGCCGACTTGTTCTGTGGGATGACGTAGTGCGTATAACTTGCGGCGTATTGAGTTCCGACGAGTCCGCGGTCAACTCGTACTTTTTACAGACTAGGGAGGGGATTCCTATATTCGGAATTTCCATCCTTTCGGTTATAGACGACGCAGAGCGATTGATAGCCGCAGTAAATGTCGAGGTCGGTCGGCGTAAAGTACCCATCACGGCATGGCGAGCGAATGAGAAAGTCACATTGGAGTATCTACCAAAGCCAGGGGTGCGAAAACTTTGAAATCCTTGGGCAGACGCAGTGGCCCTTGCAGAACAACGGTGACGGCCCCGGTATGTACCCTGAAAATGTCAGCTCCGGCAATAAAAAATAGCAAGGACAGTCGACCTTGTGGGTGAAGTTCGCCAACTTGCGATGCAGGTGCTCGGCAGTCCCGATGCTTTTTGTTCGGGGTGAGTCATCAATTTTGACCCATCGCGAAGTTTGGATTGGTCTCGCCATATTCTGGGTGGTCTTGTTTGGCGTGATGGTATTACGACGCCGAGGGCGAGGATGGCGCGGCGCAGCAGGACGCGCGCTTTCTCGGCCGCGCTGGCAGTTGCCGAAGGTCCGGAAGCGAGTATCACACCAACGAAAGACCCATCGATGAGGCTTTGTAGCAAAGTTCCTTAGCGGATTGCCGACAGCGCCGCTTCGTTAGACGATGCTCAAAGCCGTCCTCACCCGTGTGTTCAGGCGTGTCGCATCTGCGAGCAAGGGGCACGGCGCGGAGGAAGCAATGAACGGACAGGTGGAGTCCGCCGACGCAGGCACGTTCGATGCCAGCATGCACCAACCGATGAATGAGTAATCGAGTATCCGCAGGACGCATGGATTTTTATCCGGCTTGTGGCGGAGCTCGGCGAAGAGGTGGAGGAGAGGTGAATTGCAAGGATGTGGCCTTGGCTCTCAGGGCCATCGAGGCTCTTGTGTAGAAGGGGCTTGAGCAGGCGGCATCACGCGCATGCCGGAATGGTTTGGAAGGTGCTCCGGCGATCGCGGCGTTTCTGACCGTGGCTAGAGGCGCTAGGTTCCTGCCTTCGCAGGAACGACGAGAGGGGCCGGGTCAGAACCAGCGGTTACGCTTCAACGCAATGAAGATGCCACCCACAATACAAGCCACCAAACACGTAATCGCCGGATAAGCCCAAGGCTTATCCAACTCCGGCATATGCGCGAAATTCATCCCATACCAGCTCGTGATCAACGTGGGCGCAGCCAGCATGGCCGCCCAGCCAGCCAGCTTCTTCATCACCTCGTTCTGCCCGAAGGTGACAAGTGCGAGGTTCACACTGATCGCAGCCCCCAGCATCTCCCGCATCGCCGAAATCGACTCGTTCACACGGAACACATGGTCGTAGATGTCGCGGAAGTACGCGCGAAGTTCATCGTGAATAAGATGTGGATGTAATCGCGTCAATTGCGCCACCACATCCTGCAGCGGAACGACGGCCAACCGCAACGTCATCAACTCACGCTGCATGTCGTACAGCCGCTTGATGGTCTGCCGGTTGTACGTTTCCGCGAAGATGTCGTTCTCGAGTTCGTGTACCTCCTCCCGGAAGTCGCGGACGATCGGCAGGAAGTTGTCGACGATGAAGTCGAGCACCGCATACAGCGCGTAGCTCGGGCCCATCGCCAGCAGTTCGGGCGTCTGCTCACAACTGCGGCGTGCCGGCGCATAGGAGAGCGAGGCGCCGTGGCGCACCGTTACGAAATAGCGCTGGCCTACGAAGATCTGCGTTTCGCCGAAGGCGATGTTGCCGCCGACCAGCTGGGCCGTCTGCGCCACGATGAACAAGGAGTCGCCGTAGGCCTCGATCTTGGTGCGCTGGTGGGCATGCTGCGCGTCCTCGATGGCCAGGTCGTGCAGGTTGAACTCTTCCTGGAGTTTCAGCAGCAGGGCCTCGTCGGGCTCGTGCAGGCCAACCCAGACGAAGGTATCGGGCTCTTTCAGCACATCGCTGATGGCTTCGATCGTGATGTCGCCGATGCGCGCCCCGTTGGTCCGGTAGGCCACGCAGTTGATGACCATGCCATTGGGCGGCGGGGCCGGGGAGCTTTCGGGAAGGATCGATACGGAGGTCATGGCGCCATGATGCCGGGGCCGGCGTGACGCGGCAATTGCAGGCGCTCTCGCCGCATGTTCACAAGATATTGCGGGGGGAACGGTTCCCGTGCCCCCAGACCGCCCTGTCAGCCCCTCGGCAGGCGAGGGCGGAAAAGCCGATGGCCGATATCGGTGCGGCCCCGATGTCTTGCCCTGGGGACGCCGGTATAGCTTTGAACCGCGGAGGGCACGCGGCATTGGAACGGCGGTGCGCCCTTGCGCCAAGGACGTTATTTCAAGGAGAAAGACCATGGCATCTGCGACACCCCTCCCCACGCTTCCATTCGACTACAAGGCATGGAAAGCCGGCACCTCGATCACCCTGCCGCCCCTTTTCGACAAGACCGCCCGTGCGAAATTCGACGCGCTTGACCGTGCCGTCGATGTCTATACGACAAAGGCCACGCCGAGCGCGCTCGTCGTGCTCCGCGCGGCGCTACGCGACTGGATGGACTACAAGGAGGCCAAGGACGGGCTGGGGTCGTGGGCGGAGAGCAAGCGCAATCGCAAGTACCTCATCGCTCATCTGAATGCCGCGATCAATGGCGATACCGATAAATCGCTCGGCATTCCCGACGTCATGTCACCCGGCATGATCAATGCACGCCTCGGTATCCTCTATCTGTTCGCCAACACTACCTGGAATGAGGGTGTCTTCCGCTTCGTCACCAGCGGCGTGCTGGACTTCGCGGGCAAGGGCGATGGCAAGGCGGCCGTTCGCACGGTGAAGGCGAGCGATTGGCTGGTGAAGCCGGGTTCGGCGCCTACCGACGCGGTTCGCAAGAGCGCTCGCGACCGGCTGGTGGCGCACCTGGAATCGCTGCATCCCAAGCTCGTCAGCGCCATCGATTCGCAGCTGCCGAAGCAGGACGCGAACAAGGATGATACGAAGGGCATCCTGGCGATGTGGGACGCCGTGCCGGGCGGCGTGCAGGCGGCTTGCCGCTATCTCGTCGACAAGGCGCTCGACAATATCGCGCCCTTCCTCGCCAATGGCGTGGGTACCGTGGAGGCGATGGTCAAGGCCACTTCCGCGGGTGTGAACCGCTACGTCGTGCACGCGAAGGGCAAGGGCGTATCGATCGTGCCGGGTACCCCGCGCAGTACCGTCGACGGCATCAAGCACGCCATGAACCTTGCATTGGCTTCGGAGACCTACGGCGTGCTGCGGGGCGCCGGTGCCCTGACCCTGGAAGGCATCAGCGCGGGTGTGGCCGGCACCATCATCGACGTGGCCTTCTCGGTGATCGAGGCTTTCGTCGCGCTGATCTGGCGTGTGCGTGACTTCTACTATATGCGCGTGTTCCGCAAGGAAGCCCAGCAATACTGGGATGCGCGCGAGGGCAAAAGCCCTATCCACGAGCGTCCGACCGCGTTCAATGCGTGGTACCGGCGCGTGGCGCTCAAGGTGCCCGCGGTACCGTGCCTCACGCTGTCCAGCGGCATCTGTGGCGACAAGATGCGCCTGCTGCGCATGTTCGACAAGGAAGGCGAGGTCATCACGCCGGCCCAGTTCTCCGCCGGCGTCGCTTACCTCGACAATCTAAAGGCGTGGGGTGCGAAATACCTGGCCGACCTCGGATACGACTTCGGTAGCGAGGATCCCATGATCGCGAAGCTGATCGCGGCGCGCTGACGGAAACCCACTCAAGGAGAGAGCACCATGACATTCGCAAGCACCACACCGTCCCTGCCGTTCGACTACAAGACCTGGCATGCCGGTACGTCGATCCCATCGCTGTCAAGCGACAAAGCGGCCGAGCAGAAATTCCAATCGCTGGACAAGGCCGTGGAGACGTATCTTCTCGCGCCGTCCCCAAGCTCGTTCAACATCCTGAGGGCCGTTCTGCAGGACTGGATAAAGCACACGGATGCCGAGGGTGGTTCCGGGAGTTGGGAGCGCAGCAAGCGCAACCAGACGTTCCTCATCTCCCACCTGAATACGACGATCAACACAGCGGACACGGACGCGGCACTCGGCATCCCGGGCTTCATGTCCCCGGGCATGATCAATGCCCGCCTCGGCATCCTCTACCTCTTTTCAAAGATCACTTGGGAAGAGAACGTCGTGCGCTTCGTTACCAGCGGGGTGATCGATTTCAATGGCGAGGGCAATGGCAAGCCGGCGCTGCGCAAGGCGGACCCGAGCAAATGGCTGGAGAAGGTTCCGGAGAAGGCCGACGACCCGGCTCGCGTGGTAATGCGCGAGCGTGTGACCACGCACATGGAATCCCTGGTGCTGAAGATCATCGAATCGGTGGTGGCACAGCTGCCGAATGGTTCGAAGATCAACCCGAGGGAACTGCTGGATATGTGGGACGCCATTCCGGGTGGGCGGAAGGCAGTGTGCCGCTTCCTCGCGGAGAAGGCGCTGGCACACGTGGCGCCGTTCCTCGCCAACAGCATCGGCGTCATCGAGGGGCTGCTTAAGGCCACGTCCGCGGGCGTTGACCGGTACCAGGCCTATGCCCTCGGCAAGGGGGTGGAGATCGTTCCCGGGACTCCGAGCACTACCGTCGACGGCATCAAGCGTGCGATGGATCTCCAACTGGCGACCGAAACCTATCGTGTCCTGAAGGGCGCGGGCTCGCTGACGCTGGAAGGTCTTAGCGCCGGCACCGCGAGCGTCGTGGTGAATACGGCCTTCTCTGTGGTGGAGGCCTTCGTGAAGCTGGCCTGGCGCGCCTTCGACTACTACTGCCTGCGCAACTTCCGCGCGGAAGCGCTCGTTCATTGGGAGGCTCGCGAGAAAGCGAACCCGTTCCACGAACGGCCCGCGGCGTTCAACGACTGGTATCGCGCCACCGCGCTCAAGGTGCCCGCCGTGCCCTGCCTGACCCTTGCCAGTGGACTATGCGGCGACAAGATGCGCCTGCTCCGTATGTTCGACAAGGAGGGCGAGACGATCACCCAGGCGAAGTTCGACGCCGGAGTGAAGCACCTGGACAACCTGAAGGGCTGGGGCCTGAAGTACCTTGGCGGTCTGGACTACGGGTTCGACAGCGACGATCCGATCGTCGCGCACCTCATTGCCGCAAGGTAGTTTCAACGTGAACCGCCGGCGGCACGTCAGTCGTGTCGCCGGCAGAAACTCCAGGTCAAAGCGGCCCAGCACGGAAGGGCGAAAAGGAGCCAGGGAAGGTTCCGCTGGGGAAAGTCGGGCCAGAGGTGCAAAAGCAAGGCGATGACACACGCGGCGAACGACAGGGCCGTCACCCGCGACGCCAGCTTGCTCACCGGACGACCGGCGATACGCAGCCGCCAGATCCCTGGCACGATCAGCAGGGCGAACGGCGAGTAGGCCAACAGGTTGAAGTTGCCCCATGCGGAACGATGCAGGGTCAGGGTCCACAGACCGAGCATGAAGAGTCCGGCGACGCCTGCGAACACGGTGAACAACGTACCTGCTGCAACGAAGACGGCGCGCGCACCGGTTCGCCGAGTGAGGGCCGGCAAGGCAAGCGGTACGACAAGCACCAGGCCCGCGATCAATAGGGGCCAGCGCAGGTCGGGTGCCTCCTCCGGCGGTGGCGTCAGCTTCGCGGGCACCAGGAGGGTGTCTTCGGCAACGAGCGGTCGGCCGTCGACCTCGACGTGGCGCAAGCCCTCCTCGAGTGTCATCGGCAGGAAGGCCTCTTTCCACGCCGTCATCGGCTGGTCCGCGTAAGGGCCGAGTCCGAGGTCCATGCCGAGCATCAGCCAGGGCTGGTTGCTCATAAGCCGAGCCGTCTGCTCGCGGAAGGTCATGCCGCCGGGCTTGTCCACCCATTGAGCGCTGAGGACGCCGCCGAGCGCGTCGTCCAGCACGTTGCGCACGCGCGTGGTGCAGTTGTCGATGTAATAGTCGTAGTGGTAGCCGGCATTCTCGGGACGGATGTTCCAGAGGAGGAAGCGGCGAACGCGTTCCTTCTGTGCGTCGTCAAGCGCGAGGCGCTGCCGCCGCACGTAGCGGCCTTCCCCGGCATAGAACTCGATGTCCGACTGCGTGGTTTCCGCGTCCATGCGGTAGGCCATGATGCCGCGCGCGAAGTTGAGCAGGAAACCCTTCTGGTCGAAGTCGAACACGCCATAGTTGAACGCGATCGATTCGCCGCTGACGGTATCGCGGACCTCCAGTGCATCGTGGCCGAAACGTTCCCAGTAGATGTCGCCGGGCCCGTAGGTCATCAGCGAGATCTCGAGGTTCGCCGCCGGTGCGTCGACGATGCCCGCGCGAACGGCGGGGGCGAGGCACAGGGCAAGCAATAAAATCAGGGTGAGGCGCATCGGTTCGGGTCAGGGTCTGCTTTGTGTGGGAGCCGCTTCAGCGGCGATGGCGTTCCGCGGCGAGCTTGCCCGCTGCCGCGGGATCGCCGCTGAAGCGGCTCCCACAGGCGCTCAGCTTGCCCCGCCGGTGCGCGCAACGTGGAACTGCTGCACGCGGCGGTCGTCGGCTTCGGTGACGCGGAAGACGAAGTTGCCCACGGCGATCTCTTCGCCCGCGGCGGGCAGGTGGCCGAATTCGGACGTGATCATGCCGCCGACGGTGTCGAATTCCTCGTCCGAGAAATGCGCACCGGCCACTTCGTTGAAGTCCGCGATGGGCGTGAGGGCGCTCACGGCGAACCCGCCTTCCTCCAGCGGCCGGACGAGCACGGGTTCTTCCTCGTCGTCGTGTTCGTCGTCGATCTCGCCCACGATCTGCTCGAGCACGTCCTCGATGGTGATGAGGCCGGCCACGCCGCCGTACTCGTCCACTACCAGCGCCATGTGGTTGCGCGTGAGGCGGAATTCGGCGAGCAGCACGTTGAGGCGCATCGACTCGGGAATGAGCACGGCCGGGCGGAGCAGGGCGCGCACGTCGCAGCCGTCACTCTGTCCGAAGTACTTCAGCAGGTCTTTCGCCAGCAGGATGCCGAGCACCTCGTCCTTGTCCTCCCCGTGCACGGGGAAGCGCGAGTGGCCGGATTCGACCACGGCGGCGAGGATCTCGGGGAGCGGCGCATCGACGGGCAGGCTGACGATCTGGGCGCGGGGCACCATGACATCGTCGACGCTGAGTTCGGTGACCTTGATCGCACCCTCGACCATGGTCAGGGTGTCGTTCGAAAGCAGGCCGTTGGCCTGGGCGGTACGCAGTTCCTCGATCAGTTCGTCGCGGTTGCGCGGTTCGCCGGAAAACAGGTGGCCCAGTCGGTCCCACCATGAACGGTGGGCGGGGCCGTTGGTACTACTGGGGTCCTCGTTCATTACTCTTTGTGGCTCTGCCCATGTGGGGCGGAAGGGGCAGTCTACTGGAATTCGTGTGACGGTTCAGGATGATGGATGGCTGCCGCCTTGTGTGGGAGCCGGCTACGCCGGCGATGGGGGCTGGCCGCATGCCTGCTATCGCCGCTGAAGCGGCTCCCACATATCAGGCCAGATAGGGGTCGGCGATGCCGAGTCCTGCCAGGATGCGGGTTTCCAGGGCTTCCATCGCCTCGGCCTCGGCGTCGTCCATATGGTCGTACCCCAGCAGGTGCAGGGTGCCGTGGACGGTCATGTGGGCCCAGTGGTCGGTGGGCTTCTTGCCCTGCTCAGCCGCTTCGCGGGCCACCACGGGGGCGCAGACGACCAGATCGCCGATCAGCGGCAGGTTCACGCCCGGCGGCAGGTCGGCCGGGAAGGACAGCACATTGGTGGCGTAATCGCGGCCGCGATACTGGAGGTTCAGGGCCTGCCCTTCCTCGGCATCCACGATGCGGATGGCCACCTCTGTGGCCTTGCGCCGGCGGGCACCCTTCAGCGCGGCCTCCACCCAGCGGCGGAAACTGGCCGGGGCGGGCACGCCTTTCCGCGAGGCGGTGGCGTAACCCACCGCAACCTCCACATGGCTCACCGTTCCTCGTCCTGCTTCTGCTCGAACGCCTCGTAGGCGCGCACGATCTTGGCGACCAGCGGGTGGCGCACCACGTCGCGCGAGGTGAAGAAGGTGAAACTGATGCCGTCCACGCCGCGCAGCACCTCGATGGCATGGCGCAGGCCCGAGCGGACGTTGCGCGGCAGGTCCACTTGGGACACGTCGCCGGTGATCACCGCCACCGAGCCGAAGCCGATACGGGTGAGGAACATCTTCATCTGTTCGACGGTGGTGTTCTGCGCCTCGTCGAGGATCACGTAGGCATCGTTGAGCGTGCGCCCGCGCATGTATGCCAGCGGGGCGATCTCGATCACGTTGCGCTCGATCAGCTTCGACACTTTCTCGAAGCCCACCATCTCGTACAGCGCGTCGTACAGCGGGCGCAGGTACGGGTCGATCTTCTGGCTGAGGTCGCCGGGCAGGAAGCCGAGTTTTTCGCCGGCCTCCACGGCGGGGCGCACCAGCAGCACGCGCTGCACACGGTTGGCTTCCAGTGCTTCGACGGCGCTCGCCACGGCGAGGTAGGTCTTGCCGGTGCCGGCAGGGCCCACGCCGAAATTGATGTCGTGCGTGGTGATCGCGTGCAGGTAACGGGCCTGGTTGGGGCCGCGGCCCTTGATGACGCCGCGCTTTACCTTGATCACCACGTCTTGCGCGGATTCGGCCGCCTGCTCGTTGAGGGCGTCGATGCCGGATTCGGCAAGGCGGACGTTGATCGTCTGCCCGTTGAGCGTTTCGTGCTCGGTGGCGTCGTACAGCGAACGCAGCACCTGCTCGCCGGCCTTCGCCGAGGCCTCTTCGCCGATCACCCGGAACAGGCTGCCGCGATGGTCGATCTCGATGCCCAGGCGCAGCTCGATCTGGCGGATGTGCTCGTCGAGCGGTCCGCACAGGTTGGCGAGGCGGGTGTTGTCTTCGGGATCGAGGGCGAAGTCACGCTGGGAAAGTTGGGTCATGGCGTTCACGAAGCGAGCGCGACCTCGTCGTCCAGGCGGACTCGGCCGCGCAGCGAGTTCGACATCGCTTCGGTGATGGTCACGTCGACGAACTGGCCGATCATCCGCGGATGGCCGGGGAAGTTCACGTAGCGCATGTTCTCGGTACGTCCGGTCATTTCGTTCGGGTTCTTCCGGCTGGGCTTCTCGACCAGCACACGCTGCACGGTACCGACCATGGCCTCGTTGATCTTGCGCGCGTTCTCGTTGATGGCGGCCTGCAGGCGGGCGAGGCGGGCGTGCTTCACGTCCGCCGGCGTATCGTCGGGAAGGTTCGCCGCCGGCGTACCGGGGCGCGACGAGAAGATGAAGGAGAAGCTCTGGTCGAAGCCGACGTCGTCGATCAGCTTCATGGTCTTCGCGAAATCGTCTTCGGTCTCGCCGGGGAAACCGACGATGAAGTCCGAGGAGATGCAGATGTCCGGGCGCACGGCGCGCAGCTTGCGGATGCGCTGCTTGAACTCCAGCGCCGTGTACCCGCGCTTCATCGCCGCGAGGATGCGGTCGGAGCCGGCCTGCACGGGCAGGTGCAGGTAGTTCGCCAGTTGCGGCACATTGGCGTACGCCTCGATCAGCGAGTCGGAGAACTCGAGCGGATGCGAGGTGGTGAAGCGGATGCGGCCGATGCCGTCGATCTGCGCGATGGCGTGGATCAGGACGGCGAGATCCGCCGTGCCGCCATCATGCATGGGGCCGCGATAGGCGTTCACGTTCTGGCCGAGGAGGTTCACCTCGCGCACGCCTTGCTCGGCAAGCTGGGCCACCTCGACGATCACGTCGTCGAACGGGCGGCTGATCTCCTCGCCGCGGGTGTAGGGCACCACGCAGTAGGAGCAGTACTTGGAGCAGCCTTCCATGATGGAGACGAAGGCGGTGGGACCTTCGGCCCGCGGTTCGGGCAGGCGGTCGAACTTCTCGATCTCCGGGAAGCTGATGTCCACCTGCGCCTTGCCGCTGGCGCGTTGCGCCTCGATCATTTCCGGCAGGCGGTGCAGGGTCTGCGGGCCGAACACCAGGTCGACGAAGGGCGCGCGCTTGATGATGGCGTCACCCTCCTGCGAGGCCACGCAGCCGCCCACGCCGATGAGCACCGGCTTGCCGCCCTGCTTGTGCGCCTTCCAGCGCCCGAGCTGGCTGAAGACCTTCTCCTGGGCCTTCTCGCGGATGGAACAGGTGTTGACCAGGATCACATCGGCCTCGGCCTCGTCCTGGGTCAACTCCAGCCCGTGCGACGCGCGCAGCACGTCGGCCATCTTGGCCGAGTCGTACTCGTTCATCTGGCAGCCGTGGGTCTTGATGAAAAGCTTGCCGCTCATGGGGCTGGGCACCGTGGTTTCGTGGGGTTCGACCGAACCGTGCAGTTTACGCCGCCCCCCGCGGGGTTGCCAGACGCCCGCCGTGGATCAATGACTTGCGTGAAGAAGGTCACGTAATCCGCCCTTGGCAGGGGGTGGGGGCTCGGGCACACTCGCGCCCATGTTCAACGATGCGACGCCAGGGGAAAGCGCCGGCCATCGCGCCCGCCGTTTCCTGTCCTTCCGTACGGTCCTGCGCAGGGCCGCGATCGGCTGCGTCCTGATCCTCGGGCTGGGCGCCACGCCGGCCTTCGCGGGATCGCTCTATCGTTGCGTCGGCAGCACCGGCGAGACGGTGTTTTCCGGCAGCACCGCCGGCTACAAGGACTGCAAGCGCATTGGCAGTACGCCGAGCGCCAGGCCGTCGAGACCGGCGGTTACCCAGGGATCGCAGCCCGGTGGTCCCACCACTCCGGCTGTGGGGTGCCGGGGGGGGGGGGGGGGGGGGGGGGGGGGCGCCCCCCCGGCGCGCCGCCCGCGCCGGGGC
>NZ_JBNDHZ010000057.1:0-27930 GCF_056755355.1 Luteibacter sp. HAY1-4A | reverse complement strand
AGATGTGTATAAGAGACAGGGTTCCCGCGGGTCACGGTCAACCTTGCGCAGCCCGCTTCGGGTTCGGCAGCAGCGCCGCCAGCAACCCGATCGTGGGCAGGAACGCGCAGATGGAATACACGGCTTCGATGCCGATGTGGTCGGCCAGTTCGCCGAGCACCGCCGCGCCCAGGCCGCCCATGCCGAACGAGAAACCGAAGAACAGGCCGGAGATCATGCCCACCTTGCCCGGCACCAGTTCCTGCGCGAACACCACGATCGCGGGAAACGCCGAGGCGAGGATCAGGCCGATGGCAATCACGAGAGGCGCCGTCCAGAACAGGCTGGCGTGCGGCAGCAATAACGTGAACGGCAATGCGCCCAGGATGGAGAACCAGATCACGTGCTTCCGCCCGAAGCGGTCGCCCAGCGGTCCGCCGAGGATGGTGCCGACGGCCACCGCGCCGAGGAACGCAAACAGGTAGTACTGCGCGCTTTCGACCGATACGCCGAAGCGGTGGATCAGGTAGAAGGTGAAGTAGCTGGTGAGGCTCGCCAGATACACGTACTTCGAGAAGATCAGCGCGAGCAGCACGGCGATGCCGCGCCGTGCCTCCGCCGTGGCGGGCGCCGTACTCTGCTGCGCGCCGCCGGTCTTCAGGCGCGGCAGTCCGTGATGGCGATACCACTGGCTGACGTTCCACAACACGGCACATGAAAGCAGGGCGAGCAGGGCGAAGAACGCGAGGCTTGACTGGCCCCAGCGAACGACGACGAGCGCGGCGGCCAGGGGGCCGAGCGCCTGACCCGCGTTGCCGCCCACCTGGAACAGCGACTGCGCCAGCCCGTGTCTTCCTCCCGCAGCCATGCGCGCCACGCGCGAGGACTCAGGATGGAAGACCGAGGAACCCATGCCCAGCAATGCCGCTCCCAACAGCAGGATCGGATAGGCGTGAGCCCTGGAGAGTACGAGCAGGCCGACCAGCGAGAACAGCGTGCCGGCGGGGAGCGCGAGCGGCGTGGGCCGGCGGTCCGCGTAAAGGCCGATCAGCGGCTGCAGGATCGACGCGGTCACCTGGTAGGTGAGGGTGATGAGCCCGATCTGGCCGAAGTCGAGCTGGAAGTCGGACTTCAGGCCGGGATAGATCGCCGGAAGCAGCGATTGCATCATGTCGTTGAGCAGGTGGCAGAAGCTGATCGCGAAGATCACGCCGAAGACGGTCGTGTCCGCGCGACGGCCGTCCAGCACCGCGTCGACGGGGGCTTGCATGGGGCATTCCTGGGGGGGCGGGGAATGCATATGAGAACACGCGCCCGTCGACGGGGCCAGTGACTCTACGTCCCGGAGCAGGCCGAGCGGATGATCGACTCGATGACCTCGGCGGGCGGCAAGCCGACCTCGACGTGCAAGGCTTCCTCTTCCGAGGGTTCCTCCAGCGTACCCAGCTGGCTGTCGAGCAGGGCGGGGTCGAAGAAGTGGCCGGCGCGACTGGCAAGGCGTTCGGCCAGCAACTCCCGCGCCCCGCGCAGATAGACGAACCGCACGTCGTCGTGCCCGGCTCGCAGGAAATCGCGGTATGTCCGCTTGAGCGCGGAACATGCGACGACGAGCGATTCCCCTGCGTTCCGATGCCTGTCCATCTCGGCCACGATGGCCTCGAGCCAGGGCCGCCGGTCGGTATCGTCCAGCGGTATGCCGTGCGCCATCTTCTCGCGGTTCGCCTGCGGGTGCAGGCTGTCGCCATCCACGAAGGGCTGTCCCAGCCGCGTGGCCAGGCCTTCGCCGATCGTGCTCTTTCCGCTGCCGGACACGCCCATCACGATGGTGATCATGCGGCGAAGCTTGCCGTGGCTTGGGCCACGGAACCGTGAACGGGTTGGATTACCATCGGGGGCTTAACTCCTCTTGCGAAATGCGACTTGCCCATGGATACGATCGACCTGCGAAGCGACACCGTCACGAAGCCTACCGACGCCATGCGCGAGGCGATGCTGCGTGCGCCGGTAGGCGACGACGTGTACGGCGAGGACCCGACCGTCAATGCCTTGCAGGAACGCCTGGCGGCCGACCTCGGCTTCGCTGCCGCATTGTTCGTTCCCACAGGCACACAGAGCAACCTGCTGGCTCTCATGAGCCACTGCGAACGCGGCGACGAGTACATCGTCGGCGCGGATGCGCACACCTACCGCTTCGAGGGTGGCGGTGCCGCGGTACTGGGTTCGATCCAGCCGCAACCGATCCTCCAGGATGCCGACGGAACACTGCCCCTCGACAAGGTGGAGGCATCCATCAAGCCCGACGATCCTCATTTCGCGCGCACGCGGTTGCTCGCACTGGAAAATACCTGGCATGGCCGTCCCTTGCCGTTCGATTACCTCGCCGAAGCGCGTGGCCTCGCCACGCGCCGGGGACTCGGCTCCCATCTCGATGGCGCACGCCTGTACAACGCCGCCGTGGCGTACGGCCGACCCGCGCGCGAGGTGGCGGCGCCCTTCGACAGCGTGTCGGTGTGCCTGTCGAAAGGACTCGGCGCACCGGTCGGATCGGTGTTGCTGGGCGATGCCGCACTGATCGGCCGCGCGCGGCGCTGGCGCAAGGTGGCCGGCGGCGGTTGGCGCCAGGCCGGGATGCTGGCCGCGGCGGCGATGCATGCGCTCGACCATCACGTGGAGCGCCTGGCCGACGACCATGCGCGTGCCGCCCGCCTCGCGGAAGGGTTGCGCCGGATCGACGGACTGGTGGTGAAGGGATGTCATACGAACATGGTGTTCGTGGACGTGCCGGCCACGCGCCTGAAGGACCTTGCGGCGCACATGGCGGCGCGTGGCGTGAAGCTCAGCATCGGCTACCTTCCGTCGATCCGGATGGTGACGCACCTTGACGTGGACGATACGGCCATCGAGCGCACGATCGACGCGTTCGCATCCTTCGCTTACTGAGCCTGCGGGCGGGGCGCCATCAGCTTGCGTTGCAACGAGTACAGGATGGCGGCGTCGGTGTTGTCGAGCGGGGCGTCGCTTTCCATGGCGCGATAGTGCCGATGGAACGCGGCGATGGCGGCGCGCGGTTCGGACACGTCGTAGCCGACCAGGCGCATGGCCGCCAGGCTGTCGAAGCCCGGTGGTGCGGGGATCAGTACCGCGTCGGGCCACAGGCCGAAGCCGTAGCTGGCGAGCGTGGCCCAGGGAAACAGGGCACTGGGATCGGTCTTGCGTCCCGGCGCGATGTCGCCGTGCCCGACCACGGCTTCGCGCGGAATACCCAGGCGCGATGTGAGATCGGCCAGGAGCTTCACCAGGGACTGGATCTGCGGCTGGGTGAAGGGCGACACCCCGTCGTTGTCGATCTCGATGCCGATCGACGAGGAGTTCAGGTCGGTCATGCCGGCCCAGCGGGATGCGCCGGCGTGCCACGCGCGGTCGCCGTCGTCCACCAGCTGGTCGATGCGGCCATCGGCCTCGACAAGGTAATGGGCGCTGACCTGGCCCTCGCTGTTGCGCGTGCTGAGTACGCGCAGCGATTCCTTCGCGTTGCCGATCGACGTGTGGTGCAGCACGATGATCTGTGCCTTGCGCGCGTTGTAATTCGGCGAGGGCGTCCATTGCGCGAGGGCGCTACGCTCGGGTGCCCGCTGCGTGGTGGCGCATCCCGCGAGCGCCGCAAGCGCCGCCAGGAAGATTGCGAGGCGGAGGCGGCGCCGATGTGCGGACGGTGGATTCATTCGACCCGGAAATCGCTGCTGGTGATGACCCAGGCGATCTCGTCGCCGACATCGCCGGCGTCTTCGCGCGAAGCCACCACGATCTGCAGGTCGACGCAGTCATGGCCTTCGGAGAGCCACTCGGTCTTTTCCAGCGCCATGCCGCCTGCTTTCAGGGCGTCCTTGAGCGTGGGCAAGTCGGTGTCGAGCAGTTCGATGCCTTCGTGCGAGAGTTTGCCGCCGAGCACCTCGATATCGCAGAGCTTGTCGTCGAGGAAGCGCAGGCGCAGCCACTCGGCGCCACTGCCGTCGGTGTATTCGTCTTCGTCGTCCCACATGGATTCGCCGGCTTGCGGCGCCTTGTGGTTGAGTCCCTGCCGCAGCCGCGCGCGCGGGATGCCGAAGAAGATTTCCGTCGTGCCGCAACGAATGCCCCGACCGGGGACCAGCTCGCAGTGTTCCATGGCATACCTCGTCAGATGGCGCGGGAGACCCGCCCATGAATCATGAAGGTTGAAGAGTGCGACGGACCAGCCGGTTCCGTCCACCCGGGCTCAGGGTTTATGGTCACGGCCAAGGTAGGCCTCGCTCTGCATTTCGATGAGCCGCGATTCGGTGCGGCCGAACTCCGCGCGTAACTTCGTACCGTCGTACAACTCGGTGATCGGCGCGGCGGCGGACACCACCAGTTTCACGTTCCTGTCGTAGAACTCGTCCACCAGGAGGACGAAGCGCTTGGCTTCGTTCTCCGTGTACATGGTGAATTGCGGCACGTTGGACACGATCGCCATCGGGTATGCCTTCGCTAGCTCGATGTAATCGGCGACGGCGCGCGGGCCCTCGCACAAGGCCTCGAAATCGAACCACACGATGTCGTCCGCGCGCTTGCGCACCGGCACGTCGCGGCCTTGCAGGTGGATCGTGCCGCCCTCCACGACGGCGCCCTGGGCTTGGCCCGTGAAGATGCGGGCCAGCGAGCGTTCGGCTTCCGCGCCCGGTGGCACGAGGTACACGGGAGCCTGGCTCAGCGCGCGCAGCCGCCAGTCCCTCGGCGAGACCATCTCGTGCACCACGCAATGCCTTTCGATGGCGGCGATGGCCGGCAGGAAGCGGGCGCGCTGGAGGCCGTCCTTGTACAGGCCGGCGGGCGCCGTATTCGACGTGGTGACGAGGCTGACGCCCCGCGCGAACAGGCCTTCCAGGAGCCCGGCGAGGATCATCGCGTCGCCGATGTCGGACACCAGGAATTCGTCGAGGCACAGCACGCGGCATTTCGCGGCGAGCCGCTCGGCCACGTCGTCCAGGGGATTCTGCCGGTCGCCGAGTTCCCGCAACGTGGCGTGCACCTCCAGCATGAAGCGGTGGAAGTGCCGGCGCAGGGCGAGGCCAGGGGAGAGGCTGGAGACGAAGAGATCCATGAGGAACGTCTTGCCGCGCCCCACGCTGCCCCAGAGGTACAGCCCCGGCACGCTCTTGCGCGGCTCGTTCCCGAGCATGTTGCGCAGGCGGCCGAACAGCCCGCCGTTACCGGGTTCCGGTGAGCACAACGCGGCATGCAGGCGATCGAACTCCGCGATCACCGGAAGCTGGGCGAGATCGGATTCCCAGCGATGCCCGGCGACGCCGTCCCGGTAGCGCTCGCCCGGCGTTGCTTCGGTGCAGGTCATGCGACGCGTGGCCCCGGCAGCCAGTCCTTCACCGCGTTCTTGATGACACCGCGGAGGTCCATGAGGCGGCGGTGGAAGAAATGGCTGGTTTCTTCCATCTTCACGAAGTGCGGGCGGCTCGCCTCCGGCAGGCTGTCCACCCAGTCGTAGACGGCCTGCGGTTCGACGATTTCGTCTGCGTCGCCCATCACCACCAGCCAGGGACAGGCCGGAAGTTCGATCTGCGAGAAATCCCAGCTGCGTCCGGCGGCGGGCGGGGCGATGCTGATCAGCGCGTTGGCGTCGAGCCGCACGGCGTTCAACAGCGTGACGTAGCTGCCGAACGAGAACCCGGCCAGCCAGAGCGCCGCGGCGGGACGTGCCTTCCGGGCCCACGCGACGACGGCCGCGAGATCGTCGCTCTCGCCCTTGCCGTGGTCGAAGCTGCCTTCCGAGCGGCCGACGCTGCGGAAATTGAAGATGACGGTATCGAGACCGGATTCGCGCAGCGAGCGCTCGATCATCGTCACCACCTTGTTGTGCATGCTGCCGCCTTCGGCGGAAAGCGGATGGCAGACCACGGCGATGCCGTTGCGGGCGACGTCCGGCGACGCCGGCTTCGCTTCGCATTCCAGCTTGCCCGCGGGCCCCGCGAGCGCGAAGCTGGTGTTCTCGGCCGGAAAGACGTCCGGCGCTGCAGGTAGTAGATCGCTCATGTCCGCCATGATACCCGCTGACCGTGCGCCTCGCGGCGGAGCAAACCCATGAACGTGCTGGCGCATGCGTTCCTGTCCGGGGGCGACGCGCAGCTCAGGCTGGGCGGGGTGCTGGGAGATTTCGTCCATGGCACACCCGATCCGGCCTTGCCACAGCGGGTTCGCGACGGCATCCACCTGCACCGGGCCATCGACAGCTTCACCGACGCCCATCCCGAAGTGCGCGCGGCGCGGGAGCGCATGCAGCCGCCGTTCCGCAGATACGCCGGGATCCTGCTGGACGTGTGGTTCGACCACCTGCTGGCCCGTGACTTCGCGGCATGGAGCGACGTGCCGCTCGATGCATTCTCCGGGAACCTGCGCGCGGAACTGCACGCGGCGGAGGCGATCCTTCCCGAGGGCCTGAAACGCTTCCTCTCTTACATGGATCGGCATGACCTGCCCGCAGGCTACGCGCAGGTCGAGCGCGTGGCCGGTGCTTTCGCCGGATTATCGCAGCGGCTGTCCCGGGCTAACCCCGTGGCCGACGGCGTGCCGGTGCTGCAGGCGCAGGCGGCCGAACTCGAAAGAACTTTCGCGAATTTCTTTCCCGACCTTCGGCGCTTCGCGGACGCCCGCATCGCCGCCCTGTAATAAAGAGGCGAAAAAAAGCCGCGAATCGATCGCGGCTTTCTCGAGGTGCGGACAAGGCGCGGTTACTTCACCTGGTCGACCATCCACTTTACGGTATTGCTCACCTGCTCGTCGGTGAGCGCCGGATTGCCGCCCTTGGCAGGCATGTGGTTGCCGTCGGGGCCGGTATAGCCCTCGATGGCGTGCTTCGTGAGGGTGGCAAGGCCCTCGGCGACGCGCGAGCCCCACGCGCCCTTGTCGCCCAGCTTCGGCGCGCCAGCCACGCCGGCCGTGTGGCAGCTGTGGCAGAGGTTGTCGTAGATGGTCTTGCCGTCGGTGCTGCCGCCGTAGGCCACCTGCGAGGCGGCGGCCTTGGCCGCGGCTTCCTGGGCGGCCAGCATGGCGGCGCGGCCCGTGTCACCGGCGTAGACACCGCCGACGGGAGCGATGCGGGCCTCGGTGCGCTTGGCTACCGCGGGGTCCTGCTCCTTGGGAATGTTGCTGTAGATGGCATACGCGATGACCATCAGGAGGACGGCCAGGACACTGAGGCCGGCGGTCAGCCATGAGAACTGACGCATGAAGTTCTGGTCGGACTTGCTCGGAGAACCGCTCACGCATTGACTCCACTGATTTTGGGTGTGCCGTCCCCCTCCCCGGGATCCGGCGTGCCTGCCGGCCGCAATGGCGGCGTCGAACCCAGCGAGTATAACGGAACCTCCGCGTGAGTCAGCGGTCTCCATCCGGATGCCCGCGGGGGGACGGGACGACACGTGCCGTCAGTCATGGCGCACCCCTGTCAACCGGCATTGTTCAATTCCGTTCCCCTACACCTATATTGGCGCCGTCCATCATTCATGTTTTGGGGGTATAAACCCCCGTGGCACACGGCGTATCGGGCGAAACCGTGGGTCGTCCGGCTATTTATCCTGGGAGTGTTGCATGTCGCGTTTTTGGAAGATCGCGCTGGCGGTCATCGTCGTTCTGGTGATAGCGGGCATTTTCATCGTCCCCCGCCTGGGCCACCACGGCGGCGACGCCAATGCACAGGGCAAGGCCAATGGCGAGGGCCAGGGCGACCAGCCGCCGGTGCCGGTCACCGTGGTTCCGGTCGCCTCGCAGGACGTGCCCGTATACCTCGTCGCCACCGGCACCGCGCAGGCCCGCAATTCCGTGGTGGTGCGCCCGCAGGTCGGTGGCCAGCTGATGAAGCTGAACTTCCAGGAAGGCCAGGAAGTGAAGGCCGGCGCCGTGCTTGCGGAAATCGATCCGCGCACCATCCAGTCGCAGTACGACCAGGCCATGGCGAAATTGCGCCAGGACCAGGCCGCCGCCGCCACCGCGAAGAACAACCTCGAGCGTTCGCAGAACCTGGTCAGCAAGGGCGGCCAGCAGTACGTGTCCAAGCAGGACCTGGACAACCTGAAGAACACGCTCGACCAGGCAAGCGCCACCGTGGTGGCCGACCAGGCGTCGATCCGCGCCTCCCAGGTGCAGCTGGGCTTCACCAAGGTCATCGCGCCGATCGACGGTCTCGCCGGCATCCGCGCGGTCGACGTGGGCAACATCGTGTCCACCTCGGATTCGATCGTCACCCTCACCGAGGTGCACCCGATCTACGTGTCGTTCAACCTGCCCGAGAAGAACCTCGACCTCGTCCGCAGCGCCATGCGTGACGATCCGGCCAACCCCCTGGAGGTCGACGCCCTTGATCGCGTCGATGCCCACGTGGTGACCACGGGTCACCTGGACGTCATCGACAACACCATCGACACGACGACCGGCACCTTCCGCCTGCGTGCGCTCTTCGACAACCAGAAGACCGAGCTCTGGCCGGGCCAGTTCGTGAATGCCCGCGTGCGCGTCCGCACGGTGAAGGGCGGCCTGGTGGTGCCCGCGCAGGCGGTGCAGCGCGGGCCCGATGGCGACTACGTGTACCTCGTGCAGGGCGACAACACGGTCAAGATGCAGCCGGTGGAAACCGCCAGCGAAGTGGGCGACAGCCACGTGCTGCTCAGCAAGGGCGTGAAGCTGGGCGAGAAGGTCGTTACGGAAGGCCAGTTCCGCCTCAAGCCGGGCTCCAAGGTGCAGCCGCTGGCGCCGGGCCAGGTGCCGGCCGCGCCGACCGCGGAAGAACTGCAGAAGGCGTCGGCGAAGAAGGGCCGCGAGGGCGGACGTCGCGGCGGCTGATAGCGCGCGGCGCGCCCATGACGGGCGCGCCGACCATGGACCGCTTTGGTCCCGATACCAGGAACACACCGTGGGTTTCTCGACACTCTTCATCCGCCGGCCGATCGCCACGTCACTGCTCATGGTGGCGGTGCTGCTGCTCGGCATCCTCGGCTACCGCCAGCTGCCGGTATCGGCGCTGCCGGAGATCGACGCGCCGAGCCTGGTGGTCACCACGCAGTACCCCGGTGCCAGCGCCACGACGATGGCGGCACTGGTCACGACGCCGCTGGAACGCAATTTCGGCCAGATCTCCGGCCTGAACATGATGAGCTCCGACTCGTCGGCCGGCCTGTCGACGATCATCCTGCAGTTCAACATGGACCGCGACATCGACATCGCGGCACAGGACGTGCAGGCCGCCATCAACCAGGCGCGCGGCACGCTGCCGAACAACCTGCCGTATCCGCCGGTGTACAACCGCGTGAACCCGGCCGACGCGCCGATCATGACGCTGATGCTCACCTCGGACACGCGTCCGCTGCGTGACGTGAACAACTTCGCCGATTCCATCCTGGCGCAGAAGCTCTCGCAGGTGCAGGGCGTGGGCCTCGTGTCCATCGCCGGCAACGTGCGCCCGGCCGTGCGCATCCAGGTGAACCCGGCGCAGCTGGCGAACCTCGGCCTCACCATGGAGGACGTGCGCAGCTCCCTCACCCAGGCCAACGTCAACGCTCCCAAGGGCACGCTGAACGGCAAGACGCAGTCGTACAGCATCGGCACGAACGACCAGCTCGTCGATGCCGCCGAGTACAAGGGCACCATCATCAGCTACAAGAACGGCGCACCCGTGCGCCTGTCCGACGTGGCGAACGTGATCGACGGAGTGGAGAACGACCAGCTGGCCGCATGGGCCAACGGCAAGCCTGCCGTGCTGCTCGACATCCGCCGCCAGCCCGGCGCGAACATCGTGCAGACGGTGCAGCAGATCCGTGAAACCATTCCGGACCTGCAGAAGGTGCTGCCGGCCGACGTGCACCTGAAGGTGTTCTCCGACCGCACCATCACCATCCGGGCCTCGGTGGAGGACGTGCAGTTCACGCTCATCCTCACCATCTGCCTCGTGGTGGCGGTGATCTTCGTCTTCCTGCGCCGCCTGTGGGCCACGGTGATCCCGTCGGTGGCAGTGCCGCTGTCGTTGATGGGCACCTTCGGCGTCATGGCTTTCGCCGGCATGTCGCTGGACAACCTCTCGCTCATGGCGCTCGCGGTCGCGACCGGCTTCGTGGTCGACGACGCTATCGTCATGATCGAGAACATCGTCCGCTACATCGAGCAGGGCCAGGACGCGAAGACGGCCGCCGAGGTCGGCGCGAAGGAAATCGGCTTCACGGTGCTGTCGCTGACCGTGTCGCTGGTCGCGGTGTTCCTGCCGCTGCTGCTGATGCCGGGCGTCACCGGCAGGCTGTTCCACGAGTTCGCCTGGGTGCTGACGATCGCGGTGTCGATCTCCATGCTGGTGTCGCTGACCCTCACGCCGATGATGTGCGCCTACCTGTTGCGGGCCGACCAGCTGCCCGACGCGGAAGACGCGCACGAGCATGCCGCGGCGGCGGGCAAGCACACCACGTGGTCGCGCATCGTCGAAGGCTACGGCCGCAGCCTGGACTGGGTGCTCGACCATCGTCCGCTCACCATGATCGTGGCCGGCCTCACCGTCGCGCTCACCGTGGCGCTCTACATCGTGATCCCGAAGGGCCTGCTGCCGGAGCAGGACACGGGCCTCATCACCGCGGTGGTGCAGGCCGACCAGAACGTGGCCTTCCCGCAGATGGAGCAACGCACGAAGGCCGTGGCCGACGCGTTGGCCAAGGACCCCGCCGTCTCGGGTGTCGCGGCCTTCATCGGTGCCGGTTCGATCAATCCCACGCTCAATCAAGGCCAGATTTCGCTGGTGCTGAAGGAGCGCGGCGACCGCGACGGTCTCGACGTGGTGCTGCCGCGCCTGCAGCGGGCCGTGGCGAACGTGGCCGGTGTTGCGCTGTACCTGAAGCCGGTGCAGGACGTGACGCTCGACAGCCAGGTATCCGCCACCGAGTACCAGTACTCGATGTCGGACGTGAATTCGAGCGAGCTTTCCGGTTACGCGCAGCAGATGACGTCCGCGCTGCGCAAGCGCCCCGAACTGGCCGACGTGGACAACAACCTCGCCGACAAGGGCAACGCGCTGAAGCTCACGATCGACCGCGACAGTGCCAGCCGCCTCGGTGTGCCGGTGCAGACGATCGACGACACGCTCTACGACGCCTACGGCCAGCGCCAGATCTCCACCATCTTCACCCAGCTCAACCAGTACCGCGTAGTGCTGGAGGTGTCGCCGGAGTACCGGAACAGCACGGACCTGCTTAACAAGCTCACCGTGCGCGGCAACGGCAACGGCGCGCTCACGGGTTCCAACGCCACCAGCTTCGGCCAGCTGGCCTCGAGCAATTCGGCCACGCCGGCAGGTATCGGCAATACCGGCAACGTGGGCTTCCAGGTCGGTGCCGGTGGCACGATTCCGCTGGCCGCGCTGGCGAGCGCGCAGGTCACCAGCGCGCCGCTGGTGGTGAGCCACCTGCAACAGCTGCCTTCCGTCACGATCTCCTTCAACCTCGCGCCCGGCTATTCGCTCTCGAGCGCAGTCGACGCCATCCATGAGGTGGAGAAGGACCTGAACTTCCCGCCGCAGGTGCGTGGCCAGTTCATCGGCAAGGCCGCCGAGTTCTCCTCGTCGGTGGGTGACGAGGTACTGCTGCTCCTCGCGTCGATCATCGTCATCTACATCGTGCTGGGCGTGCTCTACGAGAGCTACATCCACCCGCTCACCATCATCTCCACGCTTCCGCCCGCCGGCGTGGGCGCGTTGCTGGCGCTGCTCCTGTGCGGCATGAGCCTGTCCGTGGACGGCATCGTGGGTATCGTGCTGCTGATCGGCATCGTAAAGAAGAACGCGATCATGATGATCGACTTCGCCATCGAGGCGAAGCGCACCGGCATGAACGCCACCGATGCCATCCGCCGTGCCTGCCTGCTGCGCTTCCGCCCGATCATGATGACCACGGCGGCCGCGCTGCTCGGTGCGCTGCCCCTGGCGTTGGGCAACGGCATCGGTTCGGAACTGCGCAAGCCGCTGGGCGTGTCGATCGTGGGCGGCCTGCTGCTGTCGCAGCTGGTCACCCTGTACACCACGCCGGTGATCTACCTGTACATGGAGCGGTTCTCCGACTGGCTGGCCGAGCGCAAGCGACGACGCGCCCTGGCGCACGACGCGCACCCGCAAGCCGCGGGCTGATGACGCCCACGCGCGGGGGACACCGAAGCCACCCCATTCGCCGGACGGTTCGCCGCCCGGCGAAACCTTTTTCGAACTGGCGCGTTAGGGACCGGATGCCCCGACTTCCCATGCCCCACATAAGCCCGTCCGCGCAATGAATATCTCCGGCCCGTTCATCCGTCGCCCCATCGGTACGTCGCTGCTGGCGATCGGCATCTTCGCGGTCGGCATCATCTGCTACGCGCTGCTCGGCGTGGCCGCGCTTCCCAACATCCAGTTCCCGGCGATCTTCGTCCAGGCATCGCAGTCCGGCGCGGACGCGAGCACGATGGCATCGACCGTGGCCGCGCCGCTGGAGCGCCACCTCGGCCAGGTGCCGGGCGTGGAATCGATGCGCTCGAACAGCTCCGAAGGCAGCACCTTCGTGCTCCTGTTCTTCCAGAACGGCGTGAACATCGACTCCGCGGCGCGCGACGTGCAGGCGGCGATCAATGCGGCACAGCCCGACCTCCCCTCGGGCTTGCTGAACCAGCCCTCGTACACCAAGGCGAACCCCAACGACGATCCGATCATCGTGCTGGCGCTCACCTCGGACACGGTGGCGCCCACCGACCTGTACAACATCGCCGATTCGGTGCTGGCGCAGCGCCTGCGCCAGCAGGAAGGCATCGCCACCGTCGACATCGCCGGCAGCGCGACGCCCGCCATTCGCGTAGACGTGAACCTGCGCGCGCTGAACGCCATGGGCCTTTCGCCGGACCAGCTGCGCAACGCCCTCACCGCCGCCAACGTCACCTCGCCGCAGGGCTTCCTCAGCGACGGCCACACCACGATGGCGGTGACCGCCACCGATTCACTGCACAAGGCCGACGAGTTCGCGAAGCTCATCATCGGGGTGAAGGACGGCGTGCCGATCCGGCTGTCCGATATCGCCAAGGTGTACGACGGACAACAGGATGCCTACCAGGCGGCGTGGTTCAACGGCCGCCCCGGCATCCTGATGTACGTGTACAAGAAGGCGGATGCCAACGTCATCGAGACGGTGGACCGGGTGAAAGCCCTGATGCCGCAGATGCAGACATGGCTACCGGGCGGCGTGCGGCTGCATTCCTTCTTCGACGGCACCCCGACCATCCGCGCGTCGCTCCATGAGGTGCAGGCCACGCTGTTGATCAGCCTGGCCATGGTCATCATGACGATGGCGCTGTTCCTGCGCCGCCTGGCGCCCACGCTCATCGCCGGCGTCGCGGTGCCGCTCTCGCTGGCGGGCGCGTTCATCGCGATGTACGCCTTCGGCTATACGCTCAACAACCTCACCCTGCTGGCGCTCGTGATCGCCATCGGCTTCGTGGTGGACGACGCCATCGTCGTGATCGAGAACGTCATCCGGCACATGGACGAGGGCGTTCCCCGCTTCGAGGCGGCGTTGCTCGGTGCGCACGAGATCGGCTTCACTATCGTATCGATCACCGGTTCCCTCATCGCGGTGTTCATTCCGCTGTTGCTGGCGCCCGGCGTCATCGGCATGTTCTTCAAGGAATTCACGGTCACCCTGGTGGCGGCGATCGTCGTGTCGGCACTGGTATCGCTTACCCTCACGCCGTCGCTTTGCGCCCATTTCCTCACCGCGCACAAGGACGACAAGCCGCAGTCCAGGCTCGGCCGTGCGCTGGAGCGCGGACACGAGCGCATGCTGGGCATGTACCGCCGCGCGCTCGACTGGACGCTGCGCCACGCGCTGCTGATGGCGCTCACGCCGCTGGTCCTCGTCGGCGTGACCATCGTCCTCTTCGGCATGGTGAAGGGCGGCTTCTTCCCGCCGCAGGACACAGGCCTCATCGGTGCCCGCGCCACGTCGAGTTCCACCGTGTCCTTCAGCGAAATGAAGACACGCCAGGCCCGCCTCACCGAGATGCTGCTGGCCGATCCCGACGTGAAGGCCGTGGGGTCGCGCCTGGGCACCAGCCGCACCGGTTCCAGCGGCTTCTTCAACATCGAACTGAAGACGATGGCGGAGGGACGCAAGGAAAGCACCTTCGCGGTGCTCGACAGGTTGTCCACGAAGGCGAACAAATATCCGGACCTCAACCTGCGCCTGCGCCCGATCCAGGACCTGCCGACCGGCGGTGGCGGCGGCAGTTCGCAGGGCGGGCAGTACTCGGTGTCGCTGAAGGGCGACGACGTGGCCGAACTGCAGGTATGGGTGCCGAAACTGGTGGACGCCCTGAAGAAGAACCCGATGCTCAAGGACGTCGGCAGCGACATCGATGCGGCGGGCCTGCGCCAGAACATGGTGATCGACCGCGATACGGCCGCGCGTCTCGGCGTGGGCGTCGGCGACATCGACGGCGCGCTGTACAACGCGTTCGGCCAGCGTGCGGTATCCACCATCTATTCGGACATCAACCAGTACCGCGTCATCGTGAACGCCTTGCCGCAGATGGCGGCCACTCCGGAAGCGCTCAACCAGATCTACGTACGCTCGAAGTCCGGCGCCATGGTGCCGATCTCCGCCGTGACCCGTCAGGAACCCGGCCTCTCACCCACCCAGATCGTGCATGAAGACCAGTACACGAGCATGGCCGTGAGCTTCAACCTCGCCCCGAACGTGAGCATGGGCGAGGCCATGGAGATCATCCAGAGGACGGTGGATGGCATGCGCATGCCGGGCGATATCCGCCTCGATACCAGCAGCAGTTTCGGCCGGTTCCAGCAGGCGCAAAGCAACATGCCCCTGCTCATCCTTGCAGCGATCGTCGTGGTCTACCTGTTGATGGGCATGCTCTATGAAAGCCTCATCCACCCGGTGACGATCATCTCGACGCTGCCCGCGGCGGGCGTGGGTGCCCTTGCCGCGCTGGTCATCACCGATACCGAGCTGTCGGTGGTGGCGATGATCGCACTGGTGCTGCTCATCGGCATCGTGAAGAAGAACGCGATCATGATGATCGACTTCGCCCTGGTCGCCCAGCGCGACCACGCCCTGAACTACAAGGAAGCCATTCGCGAGGCCTGCCTCGTCCGCTTCCGGCCTATCATGATGACCACGATGGTGGCCATCCTCGCCGCCACGCCGCTGGCGATCGGTCTCGGCGAGGGCGCGGAACTGCGCCGTCCGCTCGGCATCGCCATGATCGGCGGCCTGGTGATCTCGCAAAGCCTGACCTTGCTGTCCACCCCGGCGCTCTACGTGATCTTCGCGTGCCTGTCGGAGCGCTGGAAGGCGCGCAAGGCGCGGCGGCTGGAGCGTCGGCGGGCCCTCGCCAGGGCATCCTGAACCGATACCTCAACGGACCGCCAAAAATCCATGTGGGCAGGCCCATGTGAGGAGACCCTTGTGGGAGCCGGCTATGCCGGCGATCCCGCGGCAGCGGGCACTCTCGCGAGCGCGTATCGCCGCTGAAGCGGCTCCCACAGGGCAGGTCCCACGGGGCAGGAGCGCCTTCTTGCCCTCGAAGCACAACAGTCGTTCCAGGGCCTCGCTTCCCCCTCCGGCGCCAGTCGGGCCACAATGGACAGGTTTCCAGTCCATGACCTGGCCCACTCAAGCATAAGGCTCGCCGAATCATGTCCAGCTCGCCCAAGATCATCTACACGCTCACCGACGAAGCGCCGTTCCTCGCCACCGCTTCCTTCCTGCCGATCGTCGAGGCTTTCGCCGGTACCGCCGGCGTGGCCGTGGAAACGCGCGACATCTCGCTGGCCGGCCGCATCCTGGCGCAGTTCCCGGACCGCCTCACCGACGCGCAGAAGATCGGCGACCACCTTGCGGAACTGGGCGAACTGGCCACCAAGCCGGAGGCCAACATCATCAAGCTGCCGAACATCAGCGCCTCCGTGCCGCAGATGAAGGCCGCCATCCGCGAATTGCAGGCGCAGGGCTATGCGCTGCCCGATTACGTCGATTCCCCGTCCACCGACGAGGAAAAAGAAACCAACGCGCGCTATGGCAAGGCCATGGGCAGTGCCGTGAATCCGGTGCTGCGCGAAGGCAACTCCGACCGCCGCGCGCCGCTCTCGGTCAAGAACTACGCGCGCAAGCATCCGCACCGCATGGGCAAGTGGTCGCCCGATTCGAAGTCGCACGTCGCGCACATGGACGGCGGCGACTTCTACGGTAGCGAGAAGTCGGCCACGATCGACAAGGCCGGCAGCCTGCGCATCGAGTTCGTGGGCAAGGACGGCGCCACGAAGGTCCTGAAGGAAAAGGTCGCGGTGAAGGCCGGCGAGATCGTCGATGCCGCCGTGATGAGCCGCAAGGCGCTGGCCGCCTTCATCGATACCCAGATCGCCGATGCCAAGGCCAAGGGCGTGCTCTTCTCGCTGCACCTGAAGGCCACGATGATGAAGGTCTCCGACCCGATCATGTTCGGCATCGCGGTGCGCGAGTTCTACAAGGATGTGCTGGCGAAGCACGCCGACGCCCTGAAGCACGTAGGCTTCGACGCCAACAACGGCATCGGCGACCTGTACGCGCGCCTCGATAAGCTCGACGCGGGTAAGCGCGCCGAGATCGAAGCCGACCTGAAGGCCGAGTATGCGCAGCGTCCGGCCCTTGCCATGGTGAATTCCGACAAGGGCATCACCAACCTGCACGTGCCGAGCGACGTCATCATCGATGCCTCCATGCCGGCGATGATCCGCGACTCCGGCGGCATGTGGAACGCCGAAGGCAAGCTCCAGGACGTGAAGGCCGTCATTCCCGATCGATCCTACGCCGGCGTCTACCAGGCCGTCATCGAGGATTGCATCGCGCACGGCGCGTTCGATCCCGCCACCATGGGCAGCGTGCCGAACGTGGGCCTGATGGCGCAGAAGGCCGAGGAGTACGGCTCGCACGACAAGACCTTCCAGGTTCCCGCCGACGGCACCGTGCGTGTCGTCGCCGACGACGGCTCGGTGGTGTTCGAGCATGCGGTGGAGCAGGGCGACATCTGGCGCATGTGCCAGACCAAGGACGCCCCGATCCAGGACTGGGTGAAGCTGGCCGTGCAGCGCGCACGGCTCTCGTCCACGCCCGCCGTGTTCTGGCTGGACCGCAACCGTGCGCACGATGCCCAGGTGATTGCGAAGGTCGAGCGTTACCTGAAGGACCACGACACCGCCGGGCTCGACATTCGCGTGCTCTCGCCGGTGGACGCCACGAAGCTTTCGCTCGAGCGCATCCGCAAGGGCGAGGACACCATCTCGGTCACCGGCAACGTGCTGCGCGACTACCTCACCGACCTGTTCCCGATCATGGAACTGGGCACGTCGGCGAAGATGCTCTCCGTCGTGCCGCTGATGGCCGGTGGCGGCCTGTTCGAGACCGGCGCGGGCGGTTCGGCGCCGAAGCACGTGCAGCAGTTCGTGGAAGAGGGTTACCTGCGCTGGGATTCGCTGGGTGAATTCCTCGCGCTCGCTGCTTCCCTCGAGCACCTCGCCGAGCGTTACGACAACCGCCACGCGCGCGTGCTGGCGAAGACCCTCGACCAGGCGAACGGCCGCTTCCTCGACAGCAACAAGTCGCCGGCACGCAAGGTCGGCGAGATCGACAACCGCGGCAGCCACTTCTACCTCGCGCTGTACTGGGCCCAGGCCCTTGCCGCGCAGGACGACGATGCGGACCTGAAGGCGAAGTTCGCCGATGTCGCGAAAACGCTGGAAGAGAACACGGCGAAGATCGACGCCGAGTTGATCGCCGCACAGGGCAAGCCGCAGGACATCGGCGGCTACTACCACCCGGACATGCGGCGGGTGAGCGCCGCCATGCGTCCGAGCGCCACCCTCAACGCCGCGATCGACGCGTTGCGCGACAAGTAAGCAGGCATGACGTTGGCAAGGACCCCACGAAGGGGTCCTTGCCATTCATGCCGGGCTTACTTGCGCAGCCCCCACGTGGTCGGCGTGGCGTCGATGACCCATCCCGCCATCATCTCGTGCACCCGGGTGGTGGGGTGCAGCGTGTCCCAGAACACGTACGTCGACGGATCCTTGCATGCCGCGCGCGGCTTCTGTTCCTTCAGATAATTGAGCGAACTCGGGGAGTCGATCATCAGGCAGGACTCCTTCGTGTTGACGAGGCCGAACTTCGCCGGGGTCTTTATCAGATCGTCGAAGTAGTCGCGTGCGTTCACCACCCGGATCTCAGTACCCTTCGTGCGAGCGGCCACCCGCTCGGCGACCGCGCGGATGTGGGCGTTGTAATACTCCACCTTGCCGAGCACGGTATGGGCATCGGTGCGTCCGCCTTTCATGGTGAAAACCGGGGCGACCGATACATCCGGAAGTGCCACGATGAGGATCTTCCTCGCGCCGCCGGCCACCAGCTTCGTGAGTGCCTTTTCCTGGTCGTCGATGATCGCGGGGCCCAGCTTCGTGTCGTTGACGAAGTCGTTGCCGCCGATAAGGAATGTGAAGAGTGTCCGTGACGGATCGTAGCCCTTCGCATGGCCCATGTAGTTGAAGAAGCCGTCAATCTGCTTGCCCACGCCGTGGATGAGCCCGATATGCGCATCCTTCGTCTGCGCCCCGCCGATAGCCCAGTTGTTCAATGGCACGCCGGCGCGCTTGGCGAGATATTCGATCCAGGTGGGACCGTTGCTGAAACGGCCGAGGTGCCAGCTCGTGCCGGGCAGCTTCCATTGCGATTCGTTGTGCATGTTACCGGTATCGCTAAGGCTATCGCCGAACGACACGATGCGCTCGATCGGCTTGCCTTTCGCCTGGTCGCCGTTGTACCAGATCTCGTGGTTGTAGCTTTGCGTAGTGGTGGCAGCACCGACCATCACCAGCTGCTTCGCATCCTTGATACCGGCGATCTTCTTCGTGCAGGCGTCGTAGACCTGGGTGCGCGGGGTATCGGTGAAGAACATGCTGCGCGACGGAAGGATGCTCGAGCCGCGCCAGTAACCGCGCAGGGTATAGTCGGCCGCGACGAAGGCAGTCTTCGCGCCCAGCGGATCGCTCTTCAGCGAGTAGTGGCAGCGTACGCCGGTCGTGGTTTCCTCGAAAGGCTGCGCAGATGCAGCGAACGAGGTGGCACCGAGCAGGCCCGCCGCGCAGATGAGGGCGGTGCGGGTAAGGTGGTGTCGAGTCATTGACATGGTGGATCTCCTTGTGGGGGGGCATCGCCGATGTCTTTACCCTCTTCATCGCCGATGTCTTTATCCTCTTCAAGGTGCCGTGCCTTGCCTATCGGACGGCGTATGAGCGCAGGCATTCGGGAATGCCTGCACCAAGACGGTTCATCGGCCGAGCGACATCGGCCGACGACTGAGCCCCGCCGCATTTCCGAAGCACGAACGGGTCAGGGGCCGTCGAGGCCCCAGTCACCCGCCACTTCCGCGTAGACCCTTCGCGCGATCAGACGATGCACCGCGGTCGTCGGATGCACGAGGTCCCAGAACACATAGCTTTCCGGCGTGCAAGCGGCGCGCATTGGCCGCCGGGTTGCGTAATGGATCACCGTGTCCTTGATGTCGAGGCATGAGTCGACCACGTTCGTCAATCCCTCCGCGGCAGGATCCGCGAGCAGTTCGTCGAACATCGTGGAAATATCGATCAAGCGAACGTCCATGCCCGTCGTCCCGCGGAGTTTCTCCACGATGGCCGGTAAGGCCTCGTTGTAGCGTCGGGCCCGCTCGCCGACGAGCGCCGCCTTCGTCGCATCGCTGCGGTAACGGGGTGTGCGGGAGATATCGGGCAGGTTGAGCAGCACTACCTTCCGGGCGCCCAGTTCGCCGAGGCGGAACAGTGACATTTCCAGTTGCCGTGTCGCCACTTTTACCGAAGCGAAATGGCTGCTCTTGTCGCCCATGAAGTCATTCGCACCCGCGAGAACGGTGAACAAGGTCCGGGACGTGTCGTAATCGGTCGTCTTGGCCACGTAGCGCTCGAACGACTCGATCTGCGAGTCCAGTCCGTCGACGAGCGCCGTGTCCTGCGTTTCGGCGCTGCCGATGGCCCACGTGTTCAGCGGAATGTCCGTCATGCCGGCAAGGTGTTCCGTCCACACCGGACCATTGCTGAAGCGACCGAGGAACCACGAGCGCGATGCGGGGAGCTTCCATTGCGACAGGTTGTAGGCGTTGCCCGTGTCGCTGAGGCTGTCGCCGAACGCCACGATGCGCTCCACCTCGCCTTCGCGCGACAGCGGGCCGTCGTGCCATATCTGGTGGTGGTAGCTGCGTCCGCTGCTCGCGGCGGTCCACTGCACGGGCCTTTCCCGGATGCCGGATTCCCATAAAGCCTGCTCACAGGCCCGGCGCAGTTCCTCCGGCCGGCGCTTCGTATAGAAAAGGTTCGCGCCGGGATTGAGGCTGATATTCGCCCACGTGCCGCGTAGCACGAAATCCGGAGCCTGGATGTAGGCGGTCGCGGTGGGCGAAGAAGCCGTTGGCGCGGGATACGCGCAGCGCAGATAGGTAGTCTGCGACGCGCGGGGCCGGGTCGACTCGGAAGGGACGACGCTTTGGGCCTGGACGGAAAGGCTGGCGGCAATCGCCGCCGAGCCGATGAGGCTTGCGAGGGTTTTCACGGGGACTCCTTGTCATGGGGGGCGACTGTCGGCGAGGGCGCCGGCCGCGTCATCTTCCCGGGAGCCGGCCTGAGGCGAATGCAGGCCCTATCCGCTTTCGGCTGTAGGTAGCCATGGACGCGCCGCCGTCACTACAGCTATTGAATATACACAAATGAACTATATACTTGTGAGGCAACTTATGAGGATCCGCGCATGAGCGACTTCGCCCCCACCGAGGCACGCCTGGATATCACCCGGGCTAAATACCCCGATTTTCCGCGGGGCCCCACCGTGCTGGTGCGCCTGATCAAGCACCTGTTCAAGGAAATCCAGGACGAGGCGAACGCGCTCCTGCGGCCCTACGGTCTCAACCATCCCGAGTACAACATCCTGATGATGTTGTACGGGTCCCCCGACAACAGCATGCATCCCTCCGCCCTGGCCGACGCCGCGGGCGAGAAGTCGGCCAATGTCACTCGCCTCACCACCCAGCTCTGCGAGAAGGGCTACCTGGCGCGCTCGGGCAGCGACTCGGACCGGCGCAAGGTCACGCTCACGCTGACGCCGAAGGGTCTCGCTCTCATCGATGCGTTCCTCCCTGGAATCGTCACGCTGCTTCACAGGCAGACGCGTAACCTCACCGCCGGAGAGCAGGACCAGCTCGAGGTGCTGCTCAAGAAGATGCTCGCCGGATTCGGAGAGTAAGGGGGACACGCCATGCCCGCCGCCAATCTCTCGAGCCGCTCGATGCCCACGCGCGAAGTCGTCGCGGAAACCCTGCGCGAGGAAGCCTCTGCGTGGCTGTTCGTCGCTAAGACGCTTACGGCGTTCTTCCTCACCGGTTGGATCGCCATGCGCCTGGACTTGCCGGCGCCGTCCACGGCGATGTTGACCACCATCATCGTCGCGAACCGCCAGTCCGGCATGGTGCTGGCGAAGAGTTTCTATCGCGCCATCGGCACGCTCGCCGGCGCAGCCGTGGCAGTAGGCATCGTGGCCGCTTTCCCGCAGCAACGGGACCTGTTCCTGCTGGTGCTTTCCCTGTGGATCGGCGTCTGTGCCGGCGGCGCCACGCTGTACCGCAACTTCAAGTCTTACGCCTTCGTGCTTGGCGGCTACACGGCGGCCATCGTCGCCATTCCCGTCATCGAGAACCCGCTGGGCGTCTTCGATTCGGCCACGGCACGCATCAGCGAAGTGCTGTTGGGCCTGCTGGTGAGCGGCGCGGTGAGCGACGTGGTATTTCCCAGCCGCATGCGCGATGTGCTGCGTCGAACCGCTCGCGACCAGTTCTCGCACTTCGTCGGCTTCATCCGCGATAGCACGGGCGGCGCGATTCCCCGCGAAGCCATGGAAAAAGCGCACCTGCGCTTCGTCCGCAACGCGGTGACGCTCGAAGACCTGCGCAGTTCCGTGATCTTCGAAGACGCCGAGGCTCGTGCCCGCAGCAATCACCTGCGGCTGTTCAACCAGCGCTTCATGGCGACGTCCACCACCTTCCAGTCGGTGCACCATCTGATCAATCGCTTGCAGCGCGCCCGGCGCGACGTGGCGGCGAACACCTTGATTCGCCTCTATGCACCGATCGGCGATGCGTTGGACGCACCGATCGAGGCAGGGGCTGCCGCGCGCGTGCTGTTGCCGCGTCTTGCCGAAGCGCGCGACAGCATGAAGGCGTTCGTGCCCGCACTGCGCGCCTCGCTCGACGACGCGCAAGACCTCCGCGATTTCGACACGGGCGCGACCTTGCTGCTTCGCTTCGTGGGCGAGCTTCACGATTACGTCGATGCCGCCGCGACGCTGCAGACTCCGAGGGTCATTGCGGGGTCGGCGGAACGCGTGCGTTTCGATCGCGGGAACGACTTCGTCGGCGCTGGCATCGCGACGGCCCGCACCACTCTGACGATGCTGGTGCTCGGTGCGTTCTGGATCGAAAGCGCGTGGCCCATGGGCGCGAGTGCGATGCTCATCGCAACGATTTTCGCGGGACTTTTCGCGAGCACGCCCAATCCCACGCGCGTTACCTGGCTCGTGATGCTCGGCTATGTGTCGGGCATGGCGGCAGCCTTCGTCTGCGAGTTCTTCGTGCTTACCCAACTGGACGGCTACCCGCTGCTGATCGTGGGCGTCACGCCATTCCTGACGCTAGGACTGATCATGATGATGACGTCATCGCTGGCGTCATACGGGCTCGGCTGGGCCATGGGCTTCGTGTACATCCTCGCTTTGAAGAACCTGCAGGCTTACGATCCGGCCCACTTCATCAACGATGCCCTTGCCCAGGTGGTGGGCCTTGGCGCGGCGGCGGTTTCCTTCTTGCTCATCCCTCCGGCCATCGGCAGTGCGTGGTTGCGGCGGCGCCAGCTGGCCAGGTTGCGTGCACAGGTGGCCATCGCCGCCGAGGCGCCGCTTCCCGGCCTGCGGCATCGCTTCGAGAGCGTGAATCATGACCTCGTAAGCCAGGTGGTGGCCCAGACGGAGCCGGGCAGCGCCGACTCGCGCGCCCTCATCGCGTGGGCCCTGGCGGTGCACGAGACAGGGCGGGCACTCATCGAACTCCGTCACGACATGTCGCGGCAGGACCTGCCGCCCACGCTCGTGCCGTATCTCGACGCCTCGCTGCATACGCTGGCCCGGTTCTACGAAAGACCCGATGCGGCCGGTTACCTGCTCGCGCGCGATGCGGTCGCCACGGCCATCGCGAGCGTCGGAGAGCACGAAGGTGCCGGCGACCTGCTCGACCACCTCCACCTCGTCCGCATGGCGTTGCTCGACGGTGAGTCCGTACTCGCCGCCTACATGCCCGATGTTCCGCTTTCCAAGGAGATCGCCCATGCCTCGTGAAATCGCACTAGGCGACGCCCTGGTCCCGGGGCTGCTCGTTTTCTTCCTTCTCGCGCTGGCGGTGCTGTGGCTGCTCGACGCGGTTGCCGGCCGCCTCGGTTTCTACCGCCTCGTGTGGCACCCGGCGTTGTTCCGGCTGGCTGTCTTCGTGTGTGTCTTCGGCGCCTTCGCGCTGTTCCTGTACTGAGTGACCTCGTGATGAAATTCGCCTCCCTTGCCCGTTTCACCGTTACCGCCGTGGTCGTGCTGGCCGCCGCGTTCGTCGCGCATGCCTTGTGGCAGCACTACATGTATTCGCCGTGGACACGCGACGGCCGCGTGCGCGCCGAGATCGTGCGCATCGCGCCGGATGTTGCGGGCATCGTCACCGACGTGCGCGTTGTCGACAACCAGACCGTGAAGAAGGGCGACGTGCTCTTCGTGGTCGACCAGGCTCGCTACGAAAACGCGGTCGCGCAGGCGAGGGCGAACCTCAACGCCGCCGAGGCGGCCGCCCGGGCCGCGGGCGCGAACATCAACGCCGCCTATGCCGGCGCGCAGCAGAGCCGTTCGAACTACGAGATGTACGAAGCCCAGTCGGAGCGCCGGCAGAAGCTCATCAATAACGTGATCTCCGCCGAGGACAAGGCCAATGCGATGGCCGCCGCGAATGCCGCGCGCGCAGGTTGGCAGCAAGCGCAGGCAAGTACAAAACAGGCGAGTGCCGCGCAACAGCAGTCGCTGGCGGCAGTGGCCCAGGCGCAGGTGGAACTGGCTTCCGCCCAGTTGAACCTGGATCGCACGCGCGTGCTCGCGCCGGTCGACGGCTATGTCACCAACCTCGATGTCCGCGTTGGCGACTATGCGAATACCGGCACGCCGCGCCTGGCATTGATCGACAGCGATTCGTACTGGATCTACGGCTACTTCGAAGAGACGAAACTGCCCGGCCTGCGCGTGGGCGATCCCGTCGACATCCGGCTAATGAGCGGTGGCGTCCACCTGAAAGGCACGGTGGAAAGTATCGCGCACGGCATCACCGACGCCGACAATCCCACCGGCAGCGACCTCCTGGCCGACGTGAATCCCACCTTCAATTGGGTGCGCCTGGCCCAGCGCGTGCCGGTGCGGGTGAAGATCGACACCGCGCACCTGCCGCCCGGCACGGTGCTGTCGGCGGGCATGACGGCGACCCTGATCGTGCGGCCGTCGCATCCGGATGCGGTGGCCAGCCGCTGACGACTGCTGTAGGAGCCGCCATGGCGGCGAGGAACTCTCGGGACACCGCCATCGCGCCCTGTGGGAGCCGCTTCAGCGGCGATACGTGCCTGTGACCGTGCCCGCTATCGCGGGATCGCCGGCATAGCCAGCTCCCACAGAGAGCTTCAGTGCTCGCATTTCCGGTGCAGCGGGGCCAGATCCCTCGCCGCCATGGCGGCTCCTACAGGGGAGCGAGGCGGCGGAGCCGCAGCTGCAACCACTTGTCCACGTCGGGCCACTCGGTCGCGAGGATGCTGTAGCACACCGTGTCGCGCAGGGAGCCGTCGTTGCGGCGCTTGTGGGCGCGCAGCACGCCCTCGCGCCTGGCGCCCAGCTTCTCGATGGCCCGCTGCGAATCCTGGTTGTAGGCGTCGGTGTGGAACTCCACCGCCACGGCGCCGACGTTGAGGAAGGCGTTGGCGAGCAGCAGGTGCTTGCAGGCCGTGTTCACGTGGCTGCGTTGCCAGCGGCGGGCGTACCACGTGTAGCCGATGGCGACGCGGGACGGGTCGAGCACGATGTCGTAATAGCGCGTGGAACCGACGATCTGGCCCGTGGCCTTCTCGCGGACCGCCCAGGGCGACATGCGGCCCTCCTCCTGGCCCCGGAGGGCGGCCTCGACGTACTCGGTCATGCGCCCGGGGGCGGGCACCGAGGTGAACCACAGGTCCCAGAGGTTTCCGTCGCCCGCGGCGCGCTCCAGCGCATCGATGTGCTCGAGCGCGAGCGGTTCCAGGGCGACATAGGCGTTTTCCAGGCGAACGGATTCCATCGGGGGCTCAGGCGTCCAGGTCGGGGATGAGCCGGCTTTCGATCCGGGCGATGGTGTCCTTCAGGAGCAGCTTGCGCTTCTTCAGGCGGGTGAGCTGCAGCTCGTCCCGGCTGATGGAGGCCGCCAGGTGGTCGATGGCCGCGTCGAGGTCGCGGTGCTCCACCTTCAGTTCGGCGAGGCGCTGGGCGAGCTGTGCGGGATCCTGAACCTGCATCGCATTGGGCCGGCGGAGGGAGGAGGTTCGGATTGTACCGCCGGGCGGGGGCAGCCGCAGCGGCTACAATGGGGGTCCCCTCCAGGTTCCGCCCGCAGCATGTCCGCCATCCCCGATCCGACCCGCAAGCACACCTATGAAGCCGGCAAGCTGGCCAAGCGCCTGCGTCGCCAGGTGGGCCAGGCCATCGCCGACTACGGCATGATCGAGGACGGCGACAAGGTGATGGTGTGCCTTTCCGGCGGAAAGGACTCGTACACGTTGCTGGACATGCTGTTGTCGCTGCAGGCGAAGGCGCCGGTCCGCTTCGAGCTGGTGGCGGTGAACCTCGACCAGAAACAGCCGGACTTCCCCGCGCACGTGCTGCCGGAATACCTCACGGCGCGCGGCGTGCCGTTCCACATCATCGAGCAGGACACGTACAGCGTCGTCACCCGGGTGATCCCCCAGGGCAAGACGATGTGCAGCCTGTGCTCGCGCATGCGGCGGGGCGCGCTTTACCAGTGGGCTGCGGCCAACGGCGTAACGCGCATCGCGCTTGGCCACCACCGCGACGACATCCTCGGCACGTTCTTCCTGAACATGTTCTACCAGGGCAGCCTGAAGGCGATGCCGCCCAAGCTGCTGTCCGACGATGGCCGTCACGTGGTGATCCGTCCGCTCGCCTACTGCCGCGAAGACGACATCGCCGCCTATGCGGAGTCGCGGCAGTTCCCGATCATTCCCTGCAACCTGTGCGGGTCGCAGGAGAACATGCAGCGCAAGGTGGTCAAGCGCATGCTCGCGGACTGGGAAAAGGCGCATCCGGGCCGCAGCGAGACCATCTTCCGCGCCATGGGCAACATCGCGCCGTCGCAGCTGACCGACCGGCACCTGTTCGATTTCGTGTCGCTGGGCGCGCGCGAAGGCGCGCCGCGCGCCGACGCTCACGCCTGGCTCGCGGGTGGCGACGCCGCCAGCGATACCGAATGACCATCCTCACATAAGATCCAAGGCCCTCCCGACATGACCCTGTTCTCTTCCGTCGAACTCGCTCCGCGCGATCCCATCCTCGGCCTCAACGAGGCCTTCGGTGCCGATACCCGTCCCGACAAGGTGAACCTGGGCGTCGGCGTCTACTACGACGCGAACGGCCACGTGCCGCTGTTGCGCGCCGTGCGCGAGGCCGAGAAGGCGCGCGTGGAGGCGGCCCTGCCGCGTGGCTACCTGCCCATCGACGGCATCGCGCTTTACGACATGGCCGTGCAGAAGTTGCTCTTCGGTGCCACGTCGCCGCTGCTTGCCGAACGCCGCGTCGTCACCGCGCAGTCGCTGGGCGGTACCGGTGCGCTGAAGGTGGGTGCCGATTTCCTCAAGCGCCTGAATCCTTCGGTGCCGGTCGCGATCAGTACGCCGAGTTGGGAAAACCATCGCGCGCTGTTCGAAGGCGCCGGCTTCGAGGTGGTGGAGTATCCGTACTACGACGCCGCCACGCACGGCGTGGACGTGGAAGGCATGCTCGCCGGCATCGCGAAGCTGCCGGCCGGCGCGATCGTCGTGCTGCACGCCTGCTGTCACAACCCGACCGGTGTCGACCTCGCCGTGGGCGACTGGCAGCGCGTGGTGTCCACCGTGCGCGAGCGCGGTCTCGTTCCGTTCCTCGACATCGCGTACCAGGGATTCGGCGATGGCATCGAACCGGATGCCGAAGCGGTGCGCCTCTTCGCCGCGGCCGACATTCCGTTCCTCGTCGCCAGTTCGTTCTCCAAGTCGTTCTCGCTGTACGGCGAGCGCGTGGGCGCGCTGTCTATCGTCACGGCATCGCACGACGAGGCGCAGCGCGTGCAGTCGCAGCTGAAGCGCGTGATCCGCACCAACTATTCCAACCCGCCCACGCACGGTGCCGCCATCGTCTCCGCGGTGCTGAACCACGACGACCTGCGCGCCACGTGGGAAACCGAGCTGGGCGAAATGCGCGAGCGCATCCGCGCCATGCGCCGTGGCCTGACCGAGCGGCTGTCGAAGGTGGGTGACTTCGCCTTCATCGAGCGGCAGCGCGGCATGTTTTCCTACTCGGGCCTCACCGCCGCCCAGGTCGACCGGTTGCGCACGGAGTTCGGCATCTACGCCGTGAGCACCGGGCGCATCTGCGTGGCCGCCCTGAACGAGGGCAACCTCGACCGCGTGGCCGACGCCATCGCGCGCGTCGTGTAAGCCCACTTACCTGTCTCTTATACACATCT
>NZ_JBNDHZ010000056.1:0-28476 GCF_056755355.1 Luteibacter sp. HAY1-4A | reverse complement strand
ACTCAGGGCACTGGACCATTGAAGGCGCCCACACCAGCCAGTTCGAGAACCACGTGCGCGCGGTGCTGGGCCTGCCGCTGGGCGACACGGGCGTGCGCGGCGCGAGCGCCATGCTGAACTGGATCGGCGAGATGCCCGATCCCACGCCGGTTCTATCCATCGCCGATGGGCATTGGCACGACTACGGCAAGGAAGCTCGTCCGGGCCGCAAGGTCGGCCACGCCACGATCTGCGCAAGCGACGCCGGCAGCCTGCGGGAGAAGCTGGTGGAAGTGGGTGCGGGGTTGGGGCGGGAAGACCAGGTAGCGCCGGCCATCGAGGCGCTGGGCTGAAGAATTGCCGCGAACCGCCGGTCCGAGGCCCCGCCCACTTGTAGGAGCCGCTATAGCGGCGAGGAAACCTCGCGAGGCGTGGCGGATGTGTCTCGCCGCTGTAGCGGCTCCTACAGCGCGGCATCGGTCGGGCGCCGAATGAAAAGGCCGGGTCGCTGGACCCGGCCTTTTCGCGACCAAACCCGCAACCTCAGGCGAGGTTCTTCGCCGCGAACTCCCAGTTGACCAGGTGCCAGAAGTTCTCGAGGTACTTCGGGCGCGCATTGCGGTAGTCGATGTAGTACGCGTGCTCCCACACGTCGGCCGTGAACAGCGGCTTGTCGCTGCCGGTGATCGGGGTGGCCGCGTTCGAGGTGTTCACGATGGCCAGGGAGCCGTCCGGGCGCTGCACCAGCCAGGTCCAGCCGGAGCCGAAATTGGCGGCGGCCTGCTTGCTGAACTCTTCCTTGAACTTGTCGACCGAGCCGAAAGCCTTCGTGATGGCATCGGCCAGCTTCGCCGGCGGTTCGGCCGCCTGCGACGCCGGGCGCATCGAGTTCCAGTAGAACGTGTGGTTCCACGTCTGGGCGGCATTGTTGAAGATACCGCCCGAAGAGGACTTGACGATGTCTTCGAGCGACTTGCCCTCGAACTCCGTCCCCTTGATAAGGTTGTTGAGGTTCGTGACGTAGGTCTGGTGGTGCTTGCCGTAGTGGAACTCCAGGGTCTCGGCGGAGATATGCGGCTCCAGGGCATTCTTTTCGTAGGGGAGCGGCGGCAGTTCGAACGCCATAGCGGGACTCCTTAGCGGTGGCTGGGGGGAAGGGCGGTAGGCAGGAGGCAGGGGTGCCGGCACTGCTACACTATGCAACTAGTCGCATTCTAATGATGAAAACCGAGCTATGGACGTCGTAGACGAGATCAAGGCCATCGTGGCGGCCCATCCGATCGTGCTTTTCATGAAGGGCACGCCGGAATATCCCACCTGTGGCTTCTCCGACCGCGCGGTAAAAGCCCTGCAGGCGGCGGGCGCGCCGATCCATGCCGTGAACGTGCTGGCCGATCCGCGCATTCGGGCAGGCCTGCCGCATTACTCGAACTGGCCCACCTTCCCGCAGCTGTTCCTCCTGGGCGAGTTCATCGGCGGCTGCGACATCGTCGAAGACCTGCACGCCGCGGGCGAACTCAAGCGCATGGCCGCCGACGTTGCGGGCGCCGCAACGTGAGCGCCTTGCCGTCCGCGCGCCTCCCCGAGGGGTGGGCGCCTGTGCCTGGCCTGCTGGCCGGACGCGTCGTCATCGTCACCGGCGCCACGGGCGGCCTGGGCGGTGAAACCGCGAAGGCGGCGACGCGCGCCGGAGCCACGGTGGTGATCACCGGGCGCAAGGTGCGCGCCCTGGAGAAGGTGTACGACGAACTCATGGCGCTGGGCGGCGGCGAACCGGTGATTCATCCGCTCGATCTGGAAAGCGCCACGCCGGCAGACTACGCCGCGCTGGCCGAAGGCATCGAGAAAGAATTCGGCCGCCTCGACGGCATCGTGCATGCCGCCGCGCACTTCAACGAACTCACGCCCATCGCCATGCACAAGCCGGACGACTGGCTGCGCGCGATGCAGGTGAACGTGTCCGCGCCCTTCGCGCTCACCCAGGCGTGCATCCCTCTGCTCACGAAGGCCGACGACAGCGCGGTGGTCTTCGTGCTCGACGATCCCGACCTCGTCTCGCGCGCGCACTGGGGCGGCTACGGCGTGTCCAAGGCCGCCGTGGAGCGCATGGCCGCCGTGCTCCATGCCGAGAACGGGCGCGGGCCTATGCGCGTGCATGCGCTGCTTCCGCCGCCCATGCGCACGGCACTGCGCCGTGCGGCGTACTACGGCGAAAACACCCTCGATAAGCCGCTGCCCACCGCCGCGGCAGACGCCATCGTCTATCTGCTTTCCGGTGCCGCGGCGGACGTGCGCGGCGCCGTGCTCGACACTCGCAACTAGGAGCTCCACCCATGGAAACGCAGATGACGACGTTGTCAGCGGGCATCCTGCTGTTCCTGATCATGGACCCGCTGGGCAACATTCCGCTGTTCCTGGCCCTGTTGAAGGACGTGCCGCCGCAGCGCCGGCGCAAGGTAATGGTGCGTGAACTGCTCATCGCACTGGCCGTGCTCGTGGCCTTCCTGCTCGGTGGTCAGTACATTCTCAAGGTGCTGCAGCTGCGCCAGGAATCGGTGAGCATCGCCGGCGGCATCGTGCTGTTCCTCATCGGCATCCGCATGGTCTTTCCTCCCGTGGAAGGCGGCGTGTTCGGCAAGCCGGGGGAGGGCGAGCCCTTCATCGTGCCCATGGCCATCCCCGGGGTGGCCGGCCCGTCGGCGATGGCCGCCCTGCTGCTGCTCACCAATTCGCAACCCGGACGTACGGCGGAGTGGGGCATCGCCCTGTTCCTGGCCTGGCTCGCCACGGCGATCATCCTCCTCAGTTCCACCTTCCTGTTCCGTTGGCTGGGCGAAAGCGTGCTCACGGCCATGGAGCGTCTGATGGGCATGCTGCTCATTGCGCTGTCCGTACAGATGTTCCTCAGCGGCCTTTCCGCTTATCTGCATATCGCCGTCTGATCCACGTCCGGCACATTGCCGCAAGAACATACGTGGCGGTAGGGTTACTGTCATAATTGCCCGCGAGCATGTGGACGTCTAAGGGAGCCCAAGTCATGCTGAGCATCGATCAGACCTTGCTGGAACGCATGCCGTGGCTGGCGCAGCATCCGCGCCTCCGCAAGCCGCTGGTCGGCATGCTGGAAAGCCTCGCACACGAAGACCGTTTCAATCGCACGCTGGCGCTGGCCGGGCCGGCACGGGGTTTCGAGTTCTGCGAGAAGACGCTCGAAAACCTCGGCGTCAGCTGTCGCGTCACCGAGCGCGAGCGCGAGAACATTCCCGTCGAGGGGCCGCTCATCGTCGTCGCCAACCATCCGTTGGGCATGGTCGACGCGATCGCCCTCGTCCAGTTGATCGGATCGGTACGCCGGGACGTGCGCATCCTGGGTAACGACGTGCTCGCCGCCGTGCCTCAACTCGGCTCACTGCTGCTTCCGGTCGACGTCTTCGGCAAGGGCGCCACCTCCCGGATGCGCGCGGTGTTCCGTGCCGTCGAGGCGGGCGAGGTGCTCATCATGTTCCCGGCGGGCGAAGTCTCCCGGGTGCGCGCCGGTGGCGTGCGCGACGGCAAGTGGTCCGACGGTTTCGCGCGCATCGCCATGCGTGCCGGCGTTCCGGTCCTGCCGGTGCATATCGCCGCGCGCAACTCCGTGGCCTTCTACGGCCTGTCGATGCTGGCCAAGCCGCTCAGCACCGCCATGCTTCCGCGCGAAGCCACCTCGGGACGGCAGCGGGTCGGCTTCCGCATCGGCAAGCTGGTCGACGCGGAAGAACTGAAGCAGGCCAGCGGCGGCTCGTCCGAGAAGGCCGCGAAGCTCATGCGCCGCCACGTGTATCGCGTGGCGCGGCAGCGCGGGCTGGTCTTCGGTGGCCAGACGCCTCTTGCCCATCCGGAACCGGTGGAGCGCGTGGTGGCGGAGCTGGAACAGGCCGAGTGCCTGTCCGAGCTTCCGGACGGCAAGAAGGTCCTGCTCGTGCGCGGCTCGTCCGACAGCTACACCATGCGTGAGATCGGCCGCCTGCGCGAGCTCACCTTCCGCCGTGTGGGTGAGGGCACCGGCAAGCGTCGCGACCTGGACGCCTACGACCCGCTGTACGAACACCTGGTGCTGTGGGACGCGAAGGCGTTGCGCATCGTCGGTGCGTACCGCTTCGGCCACGGCGGCCGCCTGATCGCCGAGCACGGCATGAGTGCGCTGTACACCTCGAGCCTGTTCGATTACTCGCCGGCGCTGGAGTCCCGCCTCGCGCAGGGCCTGGAGCTCGGCCGCAGCTTCATCGCACCCGCATACTGGCGGTCGCGTGCCCTCGACCAGTTGTGGCAGGGCATCGGCCTCTACCTGCAACGGCACCCGGAGTTGCGCTACCTGTTCGGCCCCGTCAGCATGTCCGTGACTATGCCGCGCGAGGCGCGCGAATGGATCGCGGCCGCGCACCAGCACTTCTTCGGTGCACCCGGCCTCGCCGCCGCCCGCCTTCCGTTCGTGATCCCCGAAGCCACCATCGAATCGGTGCGCCGCGAGCTGGAAGGCCTCGACGCGGCCGCGGGCCTGGGCAAGCTCAAGCATCGTCTCGATGCCCTCGGTGTCACCCTTCCGGTGCTCTACCGCCAGTACGTCGATCTGGTGGAGCCCGAGGGCGTGCAATTCCTGGCTTTCGGCGAAGACCCGGAGTTCTCCGGATGCGTCGACGGCCTGGTCATGCTCGACCTGGCCTCGCTGAAGCCGGCCAAGCGCTCGCGCTACCTCGGCAAGAACTGAGGCCCTAGGCAACAACGCCGCCGGCGCAAAGGCGGTCGGTCCCTTCGATGGAATGTGTAAGGTGGTTCTTACAGAGGACCGCCTTCACATTGTCATGAAAACATAAATGTCATTGAATACAGCAACTTGAACGCCAGAACGGCCGGGATAGGAAAAAGTGGTATTTATCAAACCGGCGTGAAAACGTTACAAATCTGTCATACAATGCCGTTAAAGTTGGCTTAACAACTGTCGCCACCGCGCCTACGGATCGGGCCGGGCCATACCGAGACGACACAGCCAGAGATTGGGGAAACCACACGGAAAGCGCCGCCCGGCTCAACGCCAGGTCGCCATCCGTTTGGCCGAAAAATTTTTCGTTGCAAGCCACAGGGTCGATTAATGAATAGCCGAGTCCGCGCCAAACTACTGCCGTTTGCGATCGCATCGCTGCTCGCGGCACCTGCCTTCGCGCAGGAGACGTCCTCCACGATCAGCGGCCGCGTCGTCGACGCCGGTGGCCAGCCGGTCGCCAACGCCACCGTGGTGATCGTGCACGAGCCGTCGGGCACCACGAAGACCACCACCACCGATGCCAGCGGTCGCTATTCGGCCCAGGGCCTGCGCGTGGGCGGTCCGTTCGACGTGACGGCCACCAAGGACGGCATGCCGTCGGTCCGCCAGGACAACGTCTACCTGCAGCTGGGCAGCGACACCGCGGTGAACCTCACGGCCAGCGCCGCGAGCACCGCCGATGCCACCGCACTGGGCGCGGTCACCGTCTCGGCCGTCTCCGGCCAGTTCACGTCGGAGAACAAGGGCCTCGGCACCAACATCTCGCAGCGCGAACTGAAGGCCGCGCCGTCGCCGAGCCGCAACATCGCCGACATCGCACGCCGCGATCCGCGCGTCAACGTCGACCACGGCACGGGCGCCATCTCGGCCAACGGCCAGAACACCCGTCTCAACAACATCAAGGTCGACGGCCTTGGCGTGGGCGACCCGTTCGGCCTGAACTCCACGGGCATGCCGACGGTCGGCTCGCCGGTGTCGCTCGACACGATCGACTCGTTCAACATCTCCACGGCCAACTACGACGTCGCCTCCGACACCGTTGGCGCCGAGATCAACGCCGTCACCAAGTCGGGTACCAACGACTTCCACGGTTCGGTCTACTACGGCTTCAAGAACGCCAGCAGCATGGTCGGCAAGGCCGGCTGGCTCGACGACAACCGCGACTACACCGAGTTCGACCGCAACTGGACGGCCGGTGCCACCATCGGTGGCCCGATCATCAAGGACAAGCTGTTCTTCTTCGCGGGTTACGAAAAGGAAGAAGTGACGGGCCTCAGCTCCGGCGCGGTCAATGGCCTCGATCCGTCCCTGGCGAACTCCACGATCAACAAGGTGTCGCCGGGCGACCTGCAGAGCATCATCAATGCCGCTAACGGCCTCGGCCTGCAGCCGGGCTCGCTCGGTGCGAACGCCGGCACGCTCACCGACAAGCGCTACATCGCCAAGATCGACTGGAACATCACCGACGGCCACCGCATGAACCTTGCGTACTCGCGTACCAAGGAAACGAAGCCGAACCCGCAGGGTAACGGCACGTCCACCATCGGTCTGTCGAGCTACTGGTACACCGTCAACACCGATATCAAGAACTACACGCTGCAGTCGTTCGACGACTGGACCGACAATTTCTCGTCTGAAACCAAGATCGGCTACAGCGATTACCAGCTGAACCGTTCGGTGCCGTACCAGCAGCCGCAGATCACCGTGCGCCTGAACAACACCGGCTTCGGCACGAGCGCCACCGGCCCGACGATCAACCTCGGCGAAGACCAGTTCAGCCACTACAACTCCGCATCGGTGAAGAGCCTCAATGCGATGTGGGCGGGCACCCTCTACCTCGACGAGCACACCATCAAGGGTGGCTTCGAGTGGGAGCGTAACCGCATCTACAACCTGTTCGGCCGCACCGAGTTCGGCGCGTACACCTTCGGCAACAACGGCCTCACGAACTTCGGTCCGGGCCTCTACAGCAACTACTCGCTGTACCAGCCGGCCCCGGGTTACTCGCTCAACGACATCGCTGCCCAGTGGGAACTGCGTCGCCACACGTTCTTCCTGCAGGACACCTGGCAGCCGACCGATAACCTGTCGGTGCAGTACGGCTTCCGCGTCAACAAGTACCTGACCGACGACAAGCCGCTGTACAACGCCGACTTCCAGCGTTCGTTCGGCTTCAGCAACGCCAACACGATCAACGGCAGCCAGCTGGTCGAGCCGCGCCTGTCGTTCAACTACACCTTCGACAGCGAATACAAGACGCAGCTGCGCGGCGGCGTGGGCCTGTTCCAGTCCGATCCGCCGACCGTGTGGATGACGAACCCGTACCAGAACAACGGCATCAACATCGTCACGTACTCGTACGATCGCCAGCCCAATGGCCTCTGCAACCTTGGTTCGCAGAAGAACATTCCGTGTCCGCAGTTCAGCTCGAACCCGTTCCAGCAGCCGACCAGCGGCCCCGGTACCGTTCCGCAGCAGGCTGTCGACACCGTCGACAAGAACTTCAAGCTGCCGAGCGTGTGGAAGTCGTCGCTGGCGTTCGATCGTGAGCTGCCGTGGCAGGGCATCATCGCCAGCATCGAGTGGCAGCACCTCGACGTGCAGGACGGCATTCTCTACCAGAACCTCAACCTGGGTGCCCCGACGGGCATGATGCCGGACGGTCGCTACACCTATGCCGGATGCATCGGTGGATCGACGCCGCTTGGTGGCCCGACCGGCGCCGCTTGCGGCAATAACCTCACCGGCTCGAACACCGGTGGCGCGAATGCGCGTTACCGCCAGAACGGCCGCTTCGCCCAAGGCGTCACGTACCTGACGAACACCCACAAGGGTGGTGCGGACACGGTCACGCTGTCGTTCTCGAAGCCGATGGCCGACGGCTGGTCCTGGAGCGTCGCCGCAACGGGCGGTCACTCGACCGAAGTGAACCCGGGCACATCGAGCCAGGCCACCTCGAACTACTCGAACAGCGCCTGGTACAACCCGAACGAAGACGTGGCCTCCACGGCGAATACGAACATCGCGAAGCGCCTCAACGCGTCGATCACCTGGCAGCACAACTTCTTCGGTGACTACGCCACGACAGTCAGCATGTTCTACGACGGCCACAGCGGCGTGCCGTACAGCTGGATCTTCGGCAACGACTCGAACGGCGACAGCTACTCGAAGGACCTGGCGTACATCCCGACCCGCAACGACGGCACCGTCTTCCGCAACTCGGGTGGCACGGCCGCGGCCTCGCAGCAGCTGGTGGACCAGTTCTACAGCTACATCCAGAGCGACGACTACCTGCGCAAGAACCAGGGCAAGGTGGCGAAGCGTAACGGCGCCACGTCGGCCTGGGTCAACCAGATCGACCTGAGCCTGAGCCAGGAAGTGCCCGGCATCTTCAAGGGCAACAAGGGCGAGATCCGTCTCGACATCTACAACTTCCTGAACCTGGTGAACAAGGACTGGGGCCAGCAGTCGTACATCGGCTTCCCGTACACCCGCAACCTCGCCAACTTCGGTGGTGTGGATGCGCAGGGCAACTACATCTACAACCTGCCGACGGATGCCAACGGCAACTACCAGCCGGGCCTGAAGGGCATCTACGACGCCCCGACCGACAACAGCGCGACCAAGCTGAACCCGGTCTCCCGCTGGTCGGCCATGCTGACCCTGCGCTACACGTTCTAAGCGAAGGATTCGCTCTGCGACACGAAGGCCGGCGCCTCACGGGCGCCGGCCTTTCCTTTTGTGGGAGCCGCTTCAGCGGCGATAGCTCCCGCGCAGGATCGACTCCAGGGGAGGCCCCAAGGCTTGACCCTCGCCGACCACTCGCGTGATCCTAAGCGGTCCGCTCCCACCCCGGGGCGGGGTTCGCCGCTAATTCGCGGTCAGAAGGACAGGTAACACCATGAATGCCATTCAGTTCGGGGAGCCGGTCAGCGGCAAAACCGTCAGCGCCCGCGTCTCGCCGGCCGGCGGCCTCGACATCCTTTCCCGTAACGAGGTGGCCCGCCTGCGCGACGCCAGCGGGTCGGGCCTGCACCAGCTCTTGCGCCGCTGCGCGCTGGCGGTGCTGACTTCCGGCAATCTCTCCGACGATCCGGGCTCCATCTTCGAGCAGTACCCGGACTTCGACATCCAGGTGCTGCAGGAAGACCGCGGCATCAAGATCGAGCTGAAGAACGCGCCGGAGCAGGCCTTCGTCGACGGCCGCATCATCCGCGGCATCAACGAGCTGCTGGTCGCCGTCGTGCGCGACATCGTCTACGTGTCCACGCAGCTCGAGGCCGGTGCGTTCGACCTTGACGACACCGTGGGCATCACCCATGCGGTGTTCGAGATCCTGCGCAACTCGCGCATCCTGCGTCCGCAAGTGGACCCGAACCTGGTCGTCTGCTGGGGTGGCCATTCGATCTCGCGCGACGAGTACGAATACACCAAGCGCGTGGGTTACCAGCTTGGCCTGCGCAGCATGGACATCTGCACCGGCTGCGGTCCGGGTGCGATGAAGGGCCCCATGAAGGGCGCGACGATCGCGCACGCCAAGCAGCGTCGCAAGGGCAACCGCTACATCGGTGTGACGGAGCCCGGCATCATCGCCGCCGAGTCGCCCAACCCGATCGTGAACAACCTCGTAATCATGCCGGACATCGAGAAGCGCCTCGAGGCCTTCGTCCGTCTCGGTCACGGCATCATCGTGTTTCCGGGCGGCGTGGGCACGGCCGAGGAAATCCTGTACATGCTCGGCATCCTGCTGCTGCCGCAGAACAAGGATATTCCGTTCCCGCTGATCTTCACCGGCCCGAAAAAGTCGTCCGCGTATTTCGAGCAGATCGACCGTTTCCTGCGCCTGGCGCTGGGCGACGACATCGCGCGTCATTACAAGATCATCATCGACGATCCCGCCGCCGTGGCGCACGCCATGGTTTCCGGCATCGAGAAGGTGCGCAACCATCGCCTGGACAACAAGGATGCGTTCTTCTTCAACTGGGCGCTCGACATTCCGTTGTCGTTCCAGCAGCCGTTCCGTCCGACGCACCAGGCGATGGCCGCGCTGGCATTGCACCGTGGCCGTCCGCGTCACGAACTGGCGGCGGACCTGCGCCGCGCGTTCTCCGGCATCGTCGCGGGCAACGTGAAGGAAGAGGGCGTCAAGGCGATCGAACAGTACGGCCCCTTCGTGATCGATGGCGAAACCGAAATCATGCGCGCGCTCGACGACCTGCTGCAGGCGTTCGTGGAGCAGCATCGCATGAAGCTTCCGGGCGGCACCGCTTACGAGCCTTGCTACGTGGTTCGTACCTGAAGTCAATGGCCGGGAGCGGTTGCTGCCGTTCCCGGCCGTCCGGTCGCTGAACGGGAATCGCGGCAACCCTTCGCGCATCACGACCCCTAGACGGTACGACGCGCGACGATGCGGACCACTGGCCCACTGCCGGAGACCCGCAATGCTTTTCACCATTCTCATCATCGTCCTGATCATCGCCCTCATCGGCGGCCTGCCCACCTGGGGCTATTCCAGCGGCTGGGGCTACGGCCCTAGCGGCGGCATCGGCGTGATCCTCGCCATCGTGCTCATCTGCTGGCTGCTTGGCGTATTCTGAGCGACCCTAGCGCAGGGGCGGAGCGGTGCTCCGTCCCTGCCGTCCAAGGCGCGGAGCCGCCTGCCGGAGTTCGCTGCCGTGCCAAGACCGTATCGTCCCGTCCCCGACACCGAGAAACCGCACCCAGGCACCGCGCCGCCGCCGGTTGAACACGAACCCGTGGAACGGCCGGGCCCCGACCCGGACACCGATGGCGAGCCCGTGGAGCCCTGATGGCATTGCGTCGACCTCGCTGGCCCGGCACCGTACTTCCCCGCTCCTTCTTCCATCGCGACGCGCGCGTCGTGGCCCCTGAACTGCTCAACAAGGTGCTCGCCTGCGCCGACGGAAGAGCGGGGCGTATCGTGGAAGTGGAGGCCTACGTCGGGGCTATCGATCCGGCCGCGCACACGTTCCGCGGCAAGACCAAACGCAACGCCGTGATGTTCGGTCCGCCGGGGCACATGTATGTGTACTTCACCTATGGCATGCACTGGTGCTGCAACACCGTCTGCGGCGATGAGGGCGAGGGTTCGGGTGTGCTCATCCGGGCGCTCGAACCGCTTGCCGGCATCGAGCGGATGCGCGAAGCACGGCCGAAGGTCCGGCGCGATCGCGAACTGTGCAGCGGGCCGGCTCGCCTGACCCAGGCGCTCGGTATCACCGGCGAGCAGAACGGTATCGACCTCGTGCGGGCACGCGACGGCTACACGGTGCTCGACGACGGTACGCCGCCGCCTGAGAACGTCCCCGGGTCCGCACGCATCGGCATTCGCGAGGGAACGGACCTGCTCTGGCGTTGGCTCGTAGCCGGCAATCCCCACGTGTCCCGGGCCTGAGCGAATACGGCACACGGGGGCCGGCCGCTTGGATCGGCCGCGCGAAGCGGTATACCCTCCGCACATCCCCAGACAAGGAGCCGCCATGAAGCGTGCCGTCGTCGTCTTTATCCTCTCCATCCTCGCCGCTACCGCTACCGCGGCCGATACCTACCGTTTCGGGTCACAGGTGGTCTCCACGGGGGACAGCGAAGGCCGCCTGCGCCAGGTGGCAGGCAAACCCGATCGCGAAACGCCGATCGAAACCCGGAGGGGCGGACTCGAGGGATACCGGCTGGAGTATTACCGCCGTGGCAAGTCCGTGCAGTTCGAGGTGATCGACGGCAGGGTGACTACCATCACGCAACTGGACAACTGACATGCGGGACGACCGCGTGAAGGGTGCTTTCACGGTTCCGTGATTCCTCCATGCTACGGTTCGCACCGGGGGGAAAGGCAGGCCATGACACGCGACAATATCGACGAACTCCGGCGCAGTCACGAGCAGTTTCGCCTGCTCGTGCAGGGCGTTGCCGACTACGCCATCTACATGCTCGACCCGGAAGGCAACGTCTCCAGCTGGAACTCCGGCGCCGAACGGATCAAGGGCTATCGGCCCGACGACATCATCGGTTCCCACTACTCGAAATTCTTCACGCCGGAAGACGTCGCGACAGGGGAGCCTTGGACGAACCTCCAAGCGGCGAAAGAGAAAGGCCGCCTGGAGACGGAAGGGTGGCGCGTTCGCAAGGACGGCTCCCGTTTCTGGGCGCATGTGATCCTGGATCGCATCGACAACGACGACGGCGAATTCATCGGGTTCGCCAAGGTGACTCGCGACGTCACTGAACAGCGGAACACGGCGCTTGCGCTGGAGCAGGCGCGGAATGCACTTTTCCAGTCGCAGAAGCTCGAAGCCATCGGCCAGCTCACCGGCGGCGTGGCTCACGATTTCAACAACCTGCTCATGGCCATCCACGGCAACCTCGACCTGCTCACGCACGTGCAGGACTTGCCGCCGCGCGCGCGTGCGTTCGTGGAAAATGCACTGAGCGGCGTCCGTCGCGGCGTGGCCCTGGTCCAGCGCATGCTCGCGTTCGCCCGGCGGCAGCAGCTCGACCTCGCGCCGGTGAACCTGGCCGACCTCGTCTATGGCATGTCCGATCTCATGCGCACTTCGCTGGGTCCTGGCATCGTCGTGGAAGCCAGCTTCCCGCTTTCGCTGCCGCCGGTACTGGCCGATGGCAACCAGTTGGAACTGTGCCTCCTGAACCTCGCTGTGAATGCGCGCGACGCCATGCCGGATGGTGGCACCCTGCACATCTCGGGCCGCGCGGAGCGCGTGCATGAAGCACGCAGCCTCGATCTGCCTCCCGGTGAATACGTGCACCTTTCCCTCGCGGACACGGGTGAGGGCATGGACGCCGACACGCTGGAGCGTGCCACCGAGCCATTCTTCACCACCAAGGGCGTGGGCAAGGGCACGGGCCTCGGTCTGTCCATGGTGCATGGGATCGTGCAGCAGTGCGGTGGCGCGATGACACTGCACAGCTCGCGTCCGGGCGGTACCGTCGTCGATATATGGCTACCGCTGGCGCATGCTTCGAAGGCGACGACCGAGGCGTCGGCCAAGGCGGCGCCGGTGGATGAAAGGCTGGAGGCCGCGATGGCGTCCGCTCCGTCGCCGGCGGCGACTTCCGTTCTCGTCGTGGACGACGATCCTCTCGTGCTTTCCACCACGGTGGAGATGCTCTGCTTCGAAGGTTATGACGCTGTCGGCGCCTCGTCGGCAAGGCAGGCATTGGAAGTCCTGGGCGAGTCGCCGTCGGTTTCCATCCTCGTTACCGACCACGCGATGCCCGGCATGACGGGCATGGAACTCGCCACGCAGGTGGCGGCCACGTATCCGGAGATCCACGTCGTGCTCGCCAGCGGCTACGCCGAACTTCCCGAGCAGACGCCATCCGTGCATGCGCGCCTGCAAAAGCCTTATGGCCGGGCGGATTTGCTGGCGGCCTTGCGCGCCCCGTAAACCGGACGGGGCAAAGAAAAAGGGCCTGCATCGCTGCAGACCCTTTCAAAACCTGGCGCCCGAAGTTGGACTCGAACCAACGACCCCCTGATTAACAGTCAAGTGCTCTAACCGGCTGAGCTATTCGGGCGGGGAGCCACGTATTTTGTGGAACTGGCGAGGGGCTGTCAAGCGCCGTTACGGCGCTGTGCAGGGGTCGCGGCGCACGAGGCCGCCTCGTCCGGCCTCGCGGCGTCCCGGTGTACGAGGCCGGCATTGCCGACCACCACGGCAAGGCTGGTGGCCGGCCGGGTAGCCACGCAGAGGACGATGCGCTGGTTGCTGGCGGATACCGTGCCACGGCCTGTGAATATGAACTGGCGCCGCCCTGGGGTCCGAAGAGCACGCAGTTTTTCCGCCAAGGGCTGCGTGGAAGCGACGATCTTGTCGGTTTCGTCATCGCGAATGATCCAGCCGGTGGTCCAGTCTGCCCTCGGTGAGCAGGTAAGGTCCGCTTGGGGCGGGCACACAAGTACCCGATGGTTGCGCCATAGGGCAGTTGCGCGGGCAAGGCGCAAGGTTTCGAGCAGCTCGTCGGCGGCCGTGCGCAACTGATGGCGGGCAACGGCCTCAGCCATGGCCGGAAGGGCCAACGCCCCGGCGAGCCCGACGATGGCCAGCACGGCCGTGAGCTCCAAAAGGGTAAAACCGGGTGAACGTCTGAACGGCATGCGGGCAGGGCGTGAAAGCCCCCGACCATGCCTGGACCGGCGCCACCGGCCCATCGGTGCGGCGCATCACGGCATGTAGGCGCCAGCGCTTTAAACTCGAACTCCGAACCAGCATATCGTCAGCCATGACCGATCGCTTCCAGCTCGTTTCCCCGTACAAGCCCTCCGGCGACCAGCCCGAGGCCATTGCTCGCCTCACCGAGGGCTTCGAAGCCGGCCTGGCCGCGCAGACGCTGCTCGGCGTGACCGGCTCGGGCAAGACCTTCACGATCGCGAACGTGGTCGAGAAGATCCAGAAGCCGACCATCGTGCTGGCGCCGAACAAGACCCTGGCGGCGCAGCTCTACGGCGAGTTCAAGGAGTTCTTCCCGCATAACGCGGTGGAGTACTTCGTGAGCTACTACGACTACTACCAGCCCGAAGCATACGTGGTGGCCTCGGACACCTTCATCGAGAAGGATTCGAGCATCAACGACCACATCGAGCAGATGCGGCTGGCGGCTACCAAGGCCCTGCTGTCGCGGCGCGATTCGCTGATCGTGGCCACCGTGTCGGCCATCTACGGCCTGGGTGACCCGGAGGACTATATGAGCCTCCGTTTGATCCTTTCGCGCGGCGAGCACATCGAGCAGCGCGCGCTCATCCGTCAGCTCACCGAGCTGCAGTACGTGCGCAACGAGATGGAACTTCGTCGCGGTACCTACCGCGTGCGCGGCGAAGTGGTCGACGTGTTTCCCGCCGAATCCGAATCCGAGGCGCTGCGCATCGAACTGTTCGACGGCGATGTGGAGAACCTCTCGCTGTTCGATCCGCTCACCGGCGAGGTGCTGCGCAAGGTGCCGCGTTACACCGTGTATCCGAAGACGCACTACGCGAGCACACGGCAGAGCGTGTTGAACGCGATGGAGACGATCAAGATCGAGTTGTCCGAGCGCCTGGAACAGCTGTATCGCGACAACAAGCTGGTGGAGGCGCAGCGCCTGGAGCAGCGCACGCGGTTCGACCTGGAAATGATGGCCGAAGTGGGCTTCTGCCAGGGTATCGAGAACTACTCGCGGCACATGACCCGCCGTGGGCCCGGGGAGCCGCCGCCGACCCTGTTCGACTACCTGCCACCCGACGCGCTCATGGTAGTGGACGAATCGCACGTGACCGTGCCGCAGCTCGGCGCCATGTACAAGGGCGACCGCTCGCGCAAGGAAACATTGGTGGAATTCGGCTTCCGCCTGCCATCCGCGATGGACAATCGGCCGCTGCGCTTCGAGGAATGGGAACGCCGCGCGCCGCGCGCGATCTACGTGTCCGCCACGCCGGCGAAATACGAACTCGAGCGCTCGGATAGCAACGTCGTGGAACTGGTGGTGCGTCCCACCGGCCTCATCGATCCCGAAGTGGAAGTGCGCCCGGTACGCACGCAGGTCGACGACCTGCTCGGCGAGATCCACAAGCGTGTGGCCATGGGCGATCGCGTGCTGGTCACGACGCTCACGAAACGCATGGCGGAGAACCTCACGGACTACCTCTCCGAGCACGACGTGAAGGTGCGCTACCTCCACGCCGACATCGACACGGTGGAGCGCACGGAGATCATTCGCGACCTTCGCCTCGGCGAATTCGACGTGCTGGTGGGCATCAACCTCCTGCGCGAAGGCCTCGACATGCCCGAAGTATCGCTGGTGGCGATCCTGGATGCCGACAAGGAGGGCTTCCTGCGCTCCACGCGTTCGCTCATCCAGACGATCGGCCGTGCGGCGCGCAACGTGCGCGGCAAGGCCATCCTCTACGGTGACGAGATCACCGGCTCGATGAAGGAAGCCATGGACGAGACGGCACGCCGCCGCGAGAAGCAGGTGGAGTACAACACCGCGCACGGCATCACGCCGACGACGGTGGTTCGCCGCATCGCCGACATCATGGAAGGGGCCCGTGCGGACGTCGGTTCGCGAGGGGGCAAGGGCAGGAAGGGCAAGGAGACGAGGAAAGTGGCGGAGGAGACGGCCGATTACGCCGGCCTCACTCCCGAGCAGGTGGGCTCCACCATCAAGAAACTCGAAGCCCGGATGTACAAGCACGCCCAGAACCTGGAGTTCGAGGAAGCCGGCAAGCTCCGCGACGAAATTCATCGCCTGCGGGAACGGGCCCTGCGCTAAACCGACAGCCGCCCGCGCGCTAACGTACCGTCGCCCCTGCGCAAGCAGGGGCCAGCGACTCAAGCCCAGCAGCAGTGCCAGCCACCTCCCGGCCCTCTTGCACCCCCCGGCGGCCCCCGGTAAACTGCGCAGCTCTTCGGGCGGTTAGCTCAGCGGTAGAGCACTACCTTGACATGGTAGGGGTCACAAGTTCGATCCTTGTACCGCCCACCACTTTGCGCGTGTGACTGACCCCGGACTGACCCCGCAATCGCGGGACTTTCCGGGATAGATCATCCATCCATGCGTCAAGTGCAGTACGCGCAGCACCCAGGTAATCCGGGTCGAACTTCGCGTATATCTCACTGGTCCCGGCACGCTTGTGCCCAATCTGACCGGACACCTCCCAATGTGGCACCCCTCGGCGACGTAGTTCGGTGGCTACCGTGTGCCTGAGTACCTTAGGCGCGAACCACTCGGGAAGGCGCGCGTCCTTCCTGACCTTCGCCCATGCCTTCTTGATCGAGCCGATGTGCTTGCCGTGCCAGTTCACGTAGTAGGCCGCGTCCACGCCCTGTAGCGCCTGCCTGAGCGTCGCTGTGAGGGGAACTACGGGCCGGTACTTCTTCGTCTGCTGCCGACCCTCCGGGTTGAGGCGGATCAGGTTAGCGGTCCAGTCGATCTGGAACGGCTGAAGATCCCGCGCGGCATCATCCCGGCATCCGGTCGTCAGGCGGATAAGGCAGTACACCCACAGATGCGATTCCTCCGGAATGGCATTGAGGAATGCCGCCAGTTGATCCAGAGACGCCGTGTGTGGGTACGGGTCACTTATGGGCGGTAACTCCACCCATGGCACCTCGGTGACCTCCTGGCGCTTCCAGGCGCGATTCAGGGCGGCCTTTCCTACGGCCAGCACCCTGCGCACGTAACCCTCGCTGTACTTTCGCCCGTTGCGCTCCTGTGAGCGCAGCCACGCGATGAATTCCTCTTGAGCATCCACGGTCATATCGGCCACTGTGCGAAGCCCCCAGAACTGTCCCCACAGGGCGGCCGCACGCTTTGCCGTGTCCTTGCTCGGGATACGCGATCCATGCCTCGCCAAATAGCGGGACAAGACCGCCGCGATAGGTGCCTCATCTGGCGGAACGTCCCTCACTCGCCCGTGGGCGACGTACCACTCGGCTAGGGCGTCTTTCGCCTGCTCAAAATCTGCTGTGCCAAGAGAAGCGCGTTGCTTGACCCCTCGCTCGTCCCGCCATGTACGTTGCCAGTTCGCGGTGCCTTTGCGGCGTTCGATGGAGTAGGGGCCGAGTTTGAAGCTTGGCATTCGCGGGCCTTCAGGTAATCCGTGATGTGCTGGTCTGTGTAGCGAGGTGACTTGCCCACCATGATGCAGGCTATCTGTCCACGCTTCCGCCATCGGTAGAGGGTTAGCTCGGTGACGCCTAGGTATTCCGCCGCCTCGGCTTCGGACATGAGATGAGGTAGACGCTCAGCTGCCGACATCAGGCACCTCCCATCCCCATTCCCGCATAAGTTCTTCGGCACGTTCCCTAAGGAACGATTGAGTGTCACTGGCGATGCAGCACTCGGCGTACATGCCATCTTTCGTCACGCCGATCTCGCTGATGGCCAGCACCAGCGCATGGGCGCACGCCGCGTCGTGCAATAGCATGTCGGGTGAAACACCTTGGAATGCGTAAGCCTCAAACTGAGGTTTGCATATAAATTCAGTCCTAAGCCTCATCCGATCCCCCTGGCTTCGTCTATGGCCTCTCTCAGATGATCGAAGTTTCCACCCCAGGTGGGGATGACCCTGTGTAAATCGGCCATACGGAACTGATCTGCCAAGAACACAAGCCGATCCCAATCCCTCACCACCTCGGTAAGGGCGGGGCCGTGGGTGCGAAGGAAAGCGGCAGCTACCGAGTCGTCTTCGCTGTACTCCAGCCACCGAGCCTCTTGGATCTCTTGGTGCAACTCTCTCAGCATCGCCTCAGTGCTCATGGCAGCACCTTCGTTTGTGCCCCTAGGCTGCTTTGTGCCATGGCGTACTCCTGCTGGCTGCATATGCGCCAAGGTGACCAGCCGCCCGTCTGAAGCATGTTTCGAATCATGTAAGTCATCACTCCCCCAGCGCCGCGACAAGGGCGGCTTTCATGGCCTTTGAATCGGGCGTGTTCAGTCGGTAGTCCTCGTACGCCTGACACGCCCGCTCCACCATCTCATCACTCACCTCAAGCCGCGAGCGGATGACGGCAAGCGCACGTTCGTAATGCGTAATCCCGCCAGCTTCGACAAGCTCGCCAAGCGCTGCCAGCGCCTCACTAATCGTCATGGTCATGGGGTGGGGTATCCTCGCGGTAGTCCGCGTTCGTCGATCTGCCATTCGGGTACTTCATCTTTCATGCAATGCGGTATGCCGTATAGATGCTTCGTTGGAGACTCGCCGCAGCTAACACAGGGCTTGGTGTCGACCATTCCCATACAGAAGCCAGGTACGTTCACCATCCATCCGGATGCGCACTTCCCGTTGCCAAGATACTCACTGCATCGGCTCATTTCCCCTTCTCCTGTCGGGTGTTCCAGGGCCGATGATCGAGTTCACCGGCAGCATCACGCAGTGCAACGCGAAGGAAGTCCAAGGCTTCGGCGTCATCCATGGGTAGGTCTAAGTGCTTTGCAACTACCCTTAGAACATCCTCGCCCGAGTCAGCGATCTTCCTGCATCCACGGATGGCATCGATCTTCTGGCACCACTCGTTGACCGCTCTTAGCACGCCCAATGACGAACGTCCTGACAACTCACTCATCACCCACCCCCGCTTTGGCGATGAGGGCGCGTAGGTCGTATAGCAGTGCCCTGGTCTCGGATGTCATGGCCGTCATATCCCACTCCGCACAAAGGCCCTCCAACTCCCCCACCGACACCACCCGCTCAGCCCTGGCGCGGGCTAGCGCATAACGCACCGCCGCTTTAGCCACGAGAAGCTCGCTAGGGGTCAATTCGCCCATGTGCAGGCGCATAGTCTCCGGGTCTTGGATGCGGGCGATTTCCTTCTCGATGTCAGTCATGTCCCGCCTCCCCGTTACCCGCATCACGGGTGTCTGGCGGGTCGTCGAGGTAGCGAAGCTCCCACGTCGGGTGGAATGGCGCCGCGTGCTTGACGCCGTCGAGTTGAATGTTCAGATGGCCGCCGCTTGCGGAGCGGATCGTCCCCATCTCCCTCTTGCCGCAACCGGTGTATTCCACGCGCCCGCCGCGCCGGGCTGGCACGCCGTAGTATCTCCTCACATATTCCATGCTCATGGCTGGGGCACCTCCGGCGCGACGACATTCCCAGGAAGCGGGGTGTCGAAGTGCAGGGCGTTCTTGGCCTCCTGCTTCGCACGGATCTTCGCCATCACGGAAGGCTGGTTGATCCTGGCCAGTTCCACCTCGCCGGCAGCGTGCATGTCGAGTCCTGCGATCCAGCAGAATCCCGCCAAGGTCACCATGACTCCGCCGACCTCCTGCGCGGGCTCGCCCGCCGGTCGCCCCCAGACGTAGTCGACCAGCGTCGCCACACGGCGCGTGTCGTAGCCCTTCGACTGCAGCAGTTCCAGTACCTCTTCGAGCAGGCGGTCACCGCGCTCGGTCATATTGCTGTAGAGCGAAGGGAGGAAGCACTGTTCCATCCACGCGGAGACGCGAGCCTGGAACGGCACGCCCACGGCGCTCGGCTGGGCGGCGAGGGCGAGTGCGGAACGAACGACTCGGCGCATCTGCTTAGTGGTGACGGTCGTCCACAGATACCTTTCGTGGTCCGCGGGGACCAGCCAAGTGATATCCGCAGCCTTGCATACTGCGTTGAACTGCGCGTCCGTCACCTCGGCAGGCGTGGCGACAGCCGGGCGCGGGGCGGATGTTTCGCGGAGGTTGGAAAGAATCTCGTCGCGGCAGTCGTTCCAGCCGTTCGCATACTCCGGCCCCATCAGCCCACCGGACTTGATTACGGGCAGTGGCAACGCCTCGTTGAGCGTCGGGCAATGGCCGGCTAGATAATCGATAGTTGTGAAGATGGCGGCGATAGCTTGGTTGATACGGTCCCACGTGGAGGCATCGTCTTCGTCGTCAGGCTTGATGGAGCCGAAGCTACTTTGGAACGCCGCGAGCAAGGTAGAAGCGTCGCGTAGTCTGTCCGCCACCCCATCGCCCACCGCCTGCGCGGACTTCGCACAGGCGCAGGTCGTGCCCGTCATAACGTCGGGGCGGATGACGCCGCCGCATGTGCCGCACTTCGCCTGCTCGACAGGCTTGGCGGCTTCCTGCGCGGCGGGGTGGGAGCAAACCCGATAACGGCTGCTCGAAAGCTTCTTAATGAAGTCGGTGCAGCTGTCGCTGCTATCAAAGCCAAGCGTCACAAACGCTTGATTCTGGTGCCTGCGGTCAATGACGGAGGGGACCGGAAGCGCATCCCCCTTCACCTCGCGCGAGGTGAGGTCAGCGTCGATGGCGTCGGCAAGTTCGCTCAACTGAACCGAGTCAAGCAACTCGCCCGATCCGCCGAGCGAACCCATGAAGTCCGCATGGCCCTTGAGCTTCTTCGATACTTCAGCAAGCGTCATCGTGCTCATTCATTTGCCCCTTCATAGGCAGCGCCGCGTTCTTCCGGCGTAAGATCAAAGAAGTTAGAGACGCCGCCACGCTGCGTAGATTTATCCATTACCGCCGCGCGCTCGTCAGCAGGTAAGTCCCAAAAACCATTGTTTGTTGTACTCACAATCAATCCTCCTTTAGGGCGTTGCGGATGGCGTTGCGTACCTTATCGCCTACTTCGCTGTCATCGCTCCAAGATGCTTTCGCAGCGTCAGCTAGTGCTTTCTTCAACCGCCCATTCTCCGCCTCTAGGAATTGCAGGCGGGTGGCGTCTGTGGCGGCTTGGCGAAGGACATCGGCGATTTGCGAGGACCAGGTGTAATCCTCCGCGCTCTGGTCATATGCATCAGCGATGTCGCTTATCTGCTCAGCCGTGTACCGCTCTGTGGTTGTGGTCATGCCGCACGCTCCTGGCTGATACGGTGGTTGGCCTCAAACACGGCCCGGGCAAAGCCTGCGGGCGTAGCACTGCGGAGATTCGCGCGCTCGTCGCTGGGAGGGAGAAGATGCATCCGGCTACCGTCAGTGACGCTCAATGGACGCCTAGTTGGCATGATGAAGCCCCCCCCTACCCACAGACACGTCTTCTTCGTATAGGTGTCATCCTCGCCGCCCGGATACCCTGCGTACTCGTTCGGGTTGAACGTATGGTCAGGCTTCCGCCAGTAGCTTGATATCGTGCTGACCGGGTTCTCAATGCCGTATGGGCAGCGTGCCGCTTCGCAGATATCCGCAGCCCTGGCGAACAGAGCGATGGCCTCAGCGAGCGCATAGAGGCCCTTTCCGGAGAACCACCTGGCACCGGATACCGCTAGGTCCGTGCAGGGAGGGAAAGCGAAGGCAAACGAGAACTGGCGTAGCGGCGGCGTCCACTTATGGATGTCCGCGCCCACGTAGATCAGGTTTCCTTCCCGCGTCTCGCCTTTCGGGTGCTGGATATCGACGCAGTAGCACTCGTAACCAGCGTCCGCCCAAGGCTTCGGCATGGCTGGTGTCTTGTTGAACAGGAACAGGGCGGCGGGCTTCATACACCCCTCCCACCCGCGTCGAGGGTGGAGAGGGCGGCTCTGGCGTCACGTTCAGCGGCTATCTTGTCGAATGCGTTATCTGCCGACAGCAAGTTCCGCAAAGCCTCAACCAGCGGCGCTACGTCGGAGTAGAGGACGTAATCCTGTTCGCACGACACACCATCAAGCGTGTGACACTTGTCGTCGGCATCGTGGTAGCTCATGCCAGAGCGATCCCAGTAATACTTACGCATTGTCTTCACCTCTGAACTTGGAGAGGGCTTCGCGGGCGATATTCGCCGCGCCGTAGCTCATGGCGTCATAAGGCTCGTACTTAACGACTGCCTCCAACGCCTCCACCAACCCCATTACCAGCGCCTCCGTTTCGGCGGCTTGATGCAGCATCCTTTTGATCTTGTCTAAGGCAAAAGACCCGTCTGGATACACCGAACAAGCGGCCTCGTGAATCTCCCCCGCCGTATACCTCCGCACCGTGCTCATGCTGCATACCCCAGTCGTCGTTGAGCGTTAGCAACGCAATCCATGTCGGGGCACCGGCAGTCAAGGTAGAAATGCTTACTGGCAAATCCAGGGTGGTTCAGGCAGTCGCTTGCCTTGCCGGATGCAATCTCGTCTGCATCGGCTAGCCGCTTCTTGCCAATGCCGCGTTCCCACTTCGCTTTATGGGCACGCATTTCCTCGGCCTCTGCTTCGGTGCCTTCAAACAGGAATGACCCATAACCGCGCACGTAGATCACCCATGTCGTGCTCATGCTTCACCTGCGATGCGGGAGAGGGCGGCACTGACTTGATTTAGCGGGGCTCCGTCGAATCCATCCCCGCCATGCATCTGAGGCAGGTGTTCATCGACTACTTCCATCCATTCCAATGCCGCCTTGGTTGCCTCTATCAGTTGGGCCACGGCGCCACGTGTCGCAACCAACCTTGTGTACCGCTCATCCTGGTTGTTGGGCTCAAAAGGATTCCACATGTAGTTGACCAAGGAATCCATCACCGCCAACACGTTAACCCTCGTCTCGCTGGTCATGGGGCTTCTCCGGTGGCCTTGGCGATGGCAGCTTCACACTGGCGTATTTCGTCGCCGGTCATCAGCATGTCGTGGCTGTTCTGGCGAACGGCCATGTTAAGCATCGCAAGCAAATCAGGCGCAGCGGCGATAAGGCGAGCTTCTGCGGCCACAGTCGGGTTCGACATAGAGCCAACGACTTCACAGATGATTGTGAATCGGTCGTCAGTAGCCAGAACGCGGCATCCTTCTTCATCAACTCGCCACGGCCCCGGCGTACCCTTGAATTCAGTACTCATCCCCATCCCCTCAGTAGTAGGCGTGGCGGCGGAAGGATTGTTCGCGCTCATGCTGCGTCTTCCTGTTTCGGGCAGAGTGGCGTGTTGTTCCTGTGCCACTCCGCGTGGTGTGTGGTGCATAGCCACCTAACCTCCAATGGCTTGCTGTAATCGTCGTGGTGTGCCTGGGCCTTCTCGTTGCCACAGACCTCGCAAGGCAATTGCGTAATAGAACCGTCCCTAATGCCGTTATTGACTAGGTTGTGGGCATGGCGCTTCAGTGGATTTCGCTGGATGTAGCGTCTCTTTGCTGCTGCAACCGAGGCCCTCCCTTTGTCACTCCTGGCATATGCTTCCCGTGCCTCGATCCTATGAGGCGCCATCGCCCTGGTTTTCTCGTAGGCCTTATACCTGTCAAAATGCGCTCTATAGTTCGCCCGCACGTCTTCTTTAGTGCATTCCTTGCACTTACCTACACACCCATCACGCATGCTGGGAGACGGATAGAAGTCGTCGTGCGGCTTGAAGAACTTGCACTTGAAGCAGGCTTTCATTCGTCACCTCAGAAGGGAATCGAATCAGAGTCGTCGTCGTATGAGTTGCCAGCCGGGGTCTGACGCTGCTGCGAGCGCTCCTGGCGTGGTGCAGGGGCATTACCGGAGGACTTGGGCGGAAGCTGCACGTCGTTGATGCGGCAAGCCAGCTTCGTCTTTTCCTCGCCGTTGGACTGGTAGGTCTGCAAGTTGGCCTCACCAGTCACCGTGACCTGGGAGCCTTTTGGCAAGTACTCGGCCAGCTTTTCCCAGCGCTCTCCCCAGCCTGAGCAATCGACCCACAGCGTGGACTTGTTGTCGCCATAGCCGACGTCCACGGCTACCGGGAAGCCGGTCACGACCTTCCCGCCATTGGTGTGGCGAACTTCCGCATCACGGCCGGTGCGGCCGGAGAAGGTAAAGACGTTGATGGACATTAGGCGGCTTCCTGTGTGGTCTTGGATTTAGCGGCGGCGTCAGCCTTCTTAAGTGCGCTGCGCTGTTTGCTGTCGAATCGCGTCCAGAGGGCGATCTTCTCGTCTGAGTTGAGGTTCTGGCTCTGAATGTGATCGTGGGCAGCTTCGGCATCGCCTGAGTCCAGCAGGGCGGCTGCGTTATTGGCGATATTCATGAGGAACGCTTGTTCATCGGCGTCCATGGCCTCCCATGCGCCCTCGGTAGGCGTGCCGGCGATATGGCGGGCCTGCGGCTTGCCATTGGCCTTGACCTCGTGCGAGTGCGCGTCTGCGTCGTTGTCGCCCTCGGTTGGGATGGCGAAGGTTTGGAAGGCGGCGTACTTGTACGCGGCGCTCATGGCCTTGTTGGTGGCCTTGTCTCCCCGGTCCATCGCCTCGCCGAACGTGCGTACGGTGTGCTTGCTGCCGTCCTCGGCCGACACAAGGTCAAACTCAGCCTCTACCGTGACGTAGAACAAGGCATTACCACCCTTGGCCGTACGCTCGATCACCTCGCGGTTGAGCATCCGGGGAAGGACGCACAGGCCATGCTTGGCGAGCAGGGGAGACAGGGCGTTGTAGACCGCATCGATGCCACGGAACTTGTACTTATCGAATGTGTTCTCGCTGTCCTTGCCGATGCCCGTAGCCGCAAGGTCGCGCTGTACTGCGTTGATTGCCTGGAAAACGTTCATGTCTAGCCCTCGTCTACTGCGTCGTCATCGGTAGGAAACTGCTCTGAGGCGTACTGCTCGCTTTCGGATGGCATGTAAATCCTTGCCGGAGACGTCCGGCGGCGTGTTGGTGTTTGGGTGGACCGGCCGGAGGTGATCCCGGCTTTGCATCTGTATCCCCTTGCCGTCTACGGTGACTGCCGTACTGGTAGAAGGAGTTGCGTACAGCGAAACCAAACTTGACGTTTAGTCTTAACGTCTCACTTGGCGCGCATCACCACTGCGCATTCGGTCCATAAACAAGTGAGGTGGCTGATGGAAAGACAGCTACGACTTCATTACGCAGGCACGGCCAAGAGCCACAACCAGCAACCACCTCACGTGTGCCCTTATCTCCTGAAGGGCGGCAGGTTCAGTGCTTAACCAGCCAGAACAACAAGAACATGAAGATGTACGGCAGGCTGATGGCGGATAGGGCGACTTCGAAAGTGGTGGGCTTGGACATCCACCAGGCTAGGAGGCGGGTCATGTGGCTTCCTTAGATACCCATGTTTCGATGGGAAATGCCTGACGCTGACCACCGAAGCCATCGCGGTTGAGCATCTTGCAGACGTTCAACGCCTCTTCCTGGGTGAGATGTGTATCGGTGCTGACGCCAGTTCCATCCATGCCGCTGTACACATCAAGCGGCCATTTGGCGTGTGATATCCATTTCTTGCTCATGCCTTGTCTCCTTCGCGGGCTGCGAGCATGGCTGTGGCGATAGCATCTGCCTCTTGCGCAATCCATTCCGCCGTTGCATGCCGGTATTCACCAGAAGCGCAAAGACCTTGCATTGCAAGTCCGGCGTACCACTGGCGAAGGGTCATGCCGCCTACGCTGTACGTGTTGGGGAAGCGTTCTTGCGTACCCTCGTTGTAATCCAGATAGGTAACGACCTCTGGAAACGCCGGCCCACCGTTATTCGTGCTCATGCCGCCGCTCCCTTAGCCACGCGACCAACGAAGCGCATGGAGTACGACCAGCCCGGAGGAATGGATTCGTACGTGCCGACGTAGATCACGGTCTGCAAGCGGCCATCGACGAGGCGGGCAATGCGATAGACCTTCATCTTGGGATTACGCGTAGAAGCCATTGTCGGCATCCTCGTCTTGAATCTGGATGGCGTCCTCGGCCTGCTGTACGGCGAAGACATCGGTGATGTACTTGCGGATCAGGTAGCCAGCCTGGGCGTCGTCCCCAGCGATCAGCGCATCGATGATCGGATTCGGGTTTGTCGGACGCTCGGACGTGACGCAATCGTTGAAGCCGTCGAACCACGTATCGCGCTTGCACAACTCGTCGCGGACCTGTCGATTGAGCCGTTCCTGCGCTGCCAGCGCTTCCTCTTGGTGGTCCAAGTACTGCTTCGTGCGCCAGTCGATGTAGCAAGGATTAGCGGCCATTAGACGATCCCCATGCAGCGGCCGAGAAAGCCGAGGAAAAGGAAGGAGGCGGTGAGGGCGAGGGTTGATTTCATGGCGTTCCGCCTACGCTGGCGAGAGCGAGAGCGGCGCGAGCCATAATGTCGAACCGCTTGCTATCGAATTCGGGGTTGTCGATCGCATAAGCGATGACGGCGAGCATGTCAGGCGCAGCGGCGACAAGGCGGGCGTTTGCCCAGCAAAGACCTTCCCACTGCATACCCTGCTCGCTGGGGAGACTTACTCGGGCCACATGAGCCCCTTCGTGGCGATGAGGCTTATTCCTGCCCGTGCAGGTGATGACCAACTCGTTGCCCATCTTCCAGATGCCCCAAGGGCCTGGATAACCAGTGACATTCAAGTCCACCTTCTGCGTCTCGGTGCTCATGCCTTGTCCCCCACGAACTCGAAGCCCGCGGCTTCAAGTTCCTTGGTCAGCGAGTCCTTGGTGTGCTGGCTGCGCAGCTTCGACACGGCAGCATCGCAACGGGCCAGAAGCTCGGCATCGCCTGCACTGAAGGAGAACTCCAGCGGCGCATCTGGCGCCTTGGCCTGGAAGTGGTCGTGACCGGTAATGAGGGGTGCGTGGTTCATGGTCTGCTCTCCCTGCCGGGGTGTTCCGGCGACAGGGGTAGATTACGAAAGATCGTAACCCTTGTCAACGATATTTCGTAGATTGTTCTGACGGGCAAGAAAAACCCCGCACAAGCGGGGCTTAGCGATCTCCGGTAGTCGTTAGGGCTATGCGGTCAGGGTCGCTAGGAACGCCGTTTCCTTCTCCAGCATCTTCTTTGACCTAGCTTTTAGAAGCTTTGCTGGGTTTCCAGTGTAAACGCCCCATGGGTCAAGAGACTTTGTGACCACCGCGAGCGCCCCTACGGACGCTCCCTCACCGATCGTTAGCTTGGGCAGGATGACGGTGCCAGATCCGATGATTACATGCCGCCCTAGGCGCACGGTTCCGCCCTTGACGTTCGTGAACTCAGCTGGCACCAAGGGATTAGTTAGGGCTTGGCCGGTGTAGTCATCCGTCCGGCTGTAGATGCGCACGCCTTGAGAGATTCCGCTGAAATCCTCCATTTCGATGCCGTCACCCGCGGACAGCATCGTGTAGCTTGCGATGTGGATAAAGGACCCAATACGAACCCATCCATCGCCATTCGCGATGATCGTGCTATAGGGGTCGATACGCACGTTGTCGCCGATCTCGATGTTACCCACGCCAACGATGGTGCAACTAGCTGCTATCGAGACGTTTTCGCCCACACGCTTGAAGCCGATCGCCCGTAGTTCATCGCTCTTGTAATACCGTGTAAGAAACGGGTTTTCCATGCTGTCTCCCCTTGGTTAGCCTTCCCAACTACCAATCCAGCGCACCCTTCCTACGATGGTTATCGGGTTGCGCTTGTTGTTCATTGCCCTAGCACTGCGCCAGTTATGATCTCCAGCCGGGTTATCGGCCCTGAAGAACACCATATCGTCGACGATCTCGCAGCGCTTTACGTTGTATTCCGTGTTTCCTGCGCCGGCCATGGCGATAACGAACAGGTCGCCATCCGATGGAGTGGTGTCGCTGGTATCGAACAAAATAGCGTCGCCCTCGCGGATGCGCGGAAGCATCGAGTCCCCTTTGCCGTAGAGGACAGCCAGCTTGTCGGCGCGCAGGCGCTTTCGTGCCAGGGAATCAGCCCGGAACTTGAGATTGTGGGTTTCCTCATAATCCATGGCCTCACGGCCATGGCCTAGGCCCACAGCCATGGCGTACCCCCTAATGTTCTCCCAGGCTTCATCCTCCGACGCTGGAGGCAGTGCATCCTGGGGGCCTTTGCCAGTCTCCAGATACTCGACCCGCGCCCCTAGTTGGGCCGCGATCTTGTGAAGGACCGTTGTGGTCTTGGCCTTCCCCGATTCAAGGTCAGACAGCGAGCTATAGGCGAGGCCAACAGCCTTAGCCAAGTCAGTCCGGCTCAGGCCCTTAGCCTCACGTAATCGCCTGATTCTTCCACCAATAGTTTCCATGCCGCCATAAGAACGAGATTTCGTTACGAAATGTCGTTGACTTACAGTTACGATATCTCGTAAGATCGGCTTATGAAGACATCCTGGTCCCAAAAAATCAGCGAGCTTAGCGCCCTCGGGATGACCTATGCCGAGATCGGAACCGCCTGCGGCGCCCCGCCTTCCACTATTGGAAGCCTCGCCAGTGGCGCCGCTAAGTCCCCTAGGGGGGATCTTGCCATTCGGCTGCATGCGCTTCATGCGTCAAAGACCTCCCGAAAGCCCAAACGCAAAGCCGCCTGACTCCCTTGGGCGGCTTAGTGCCGCCTGTTCATTCAACTCAACCACACGAGTACC